>JBGSYE010000682.1:0-4413 GCA_041751075.1 Chthoniobacteraceae bacterium | reverse complement strand
GGTGTCCAGCCAGAGCTGGACCTCGCCACTCATCGCGCGCACCCGATCGTGCTCGACGCTCGCGGCGTTCAGCAGCGGCACCAGATCGCGCAGCGCCGTCTGGAGCGCGTCGCGCTGTCGCGTGAAATCTTCGAGCTGCGCCGGCAGGCCGGAGACCAGATACTCGGATTGTGCCTCCACGACCCGGGCCACCGCGGTTTTCGTGTTTTCGAGTCCATCGAGAGCAGTCCGCACCAGGCCGCGCTCCCGCTCCGTGCTCCATTCACTCTTCGCCAGAAAGCCGATGCCGAGGGCGACGACCACGATCGCAGCGATGCCAAGCAAGGACGCAAACAGGAGCTGGCTCTCCGGCCCGCGGCCCGCGCCAATGCTGGCGAGAGGACTTCGCTGGGCAGGGGGTTGGTCGGCGAGAGGACTCCGCATTTGGCGACGAGAAAGCCGAATCCGTGCCTGCCCCCCGCTCCTCCCTCGAAAGTCTAGTACACGACGAAGGCCCGGGCCGGCACATCGCCGAGGTTTTTCCGCCCTTCGAGGAAGGCCAGTTCGATGAAAAAGAGAGCCTCGACCGGCTCGCCCCGCACCTGCCGGATGAGGCGGAGCGCCGCCGCCGCAGTGCCGCCCGTGGCCAGGAGATCGTCGATCAGCAGCACGCGCTCGCCAGGCAGGATCGCATCGACGTGCATCTCCACCGTGGCTTCGCCGTACTCGAGCTGGTAAGCGGAGGCCTCGCAGAGGTAGGGCAGTTTCCCCTGCTTCCGCACCGGCACGAAGCCGACGCCGAGCGTGTGCGCCACCGCCGCTCCGAAGATAAAGCCGCGCGCATCGATCCCCACCACCTTGTCGATCGCCCTTCCGCGGCTCGCCCCGACGAAGGCATCAACCGCGAGTCGGAAAAGCGCCGGGTCTGCCAGGACGGGGGTGATGTCTTTGAAAAGGATGCCGGGCTTCGGGAAGTCCGGCACGTCGCGGATGGCGGCGCGGAGGCGGGCGAGGTCGGCGTCGGGCATGGCGGGAAGTTCAGCCTTCGCCGACGAATGGGTTGGTCCTCCGCTCGATCCCGATCTTCGTCGCCGGGCCGTGACCCGGCAGCACGGTCACATCGTCGTCGAGGGAGAAGACCTTGGTGCGGATGCCGTCGAAGAGCAGATCCCGATCGCCACCCGGCAGATCCCAGCGCCCCACGCCTCCGGCGAAAAGCACGTCGCCGCCGAAGAGCACCCGCTCCGCCTTTTCAAAAAAGCAGAGACTGCCCGGACAATGGCCCGGAACCAGCAAGACTTGGAAATCCACACCCTCCACGATCTCCGACGCGCCTTCCTCGATGAAAAAATCCGCTGCCACCGGCTCGATCTCCCAGCCCATGCCGAATTGCTTGAAGAATCCCGGCTCGGTGAGCATCTGCGCGCTGTCGCGGTGGTAGCCGACGCGGCAGCCGTGCTCGCGCTGGATGCGGGCAGCGTCCCAGACGTGATCGATGTGCCCGTGGGTGAGGAGCAGCGTCCGCACGCGATGACCGGCGCTTTCCAGCCACTGGGCGGTGTCCTGGGGCGCGTCGATGAGGATGCCGGCGGCGGGCAGGAAGTAGCAGTTCGTGTCGAAGATTCCGCCGGTGAAAGTCTGGATGTGCATGCTGGAGGCGGCGATGATCGGAGCGGAGCGCGCCAGCGCAAGGCAATCGTCAAATCTTCTTTTCTCCAGATCGATGAATCCGCCGATTGCTCTTTGGGCGAATTCTGCCAGTGTGTGCGGCCTCGCTCCATTAGTCCGTTTTACCGATGAAATTCCTCCGCTTCCTCCGTCTCCCGCTGGCCTCGCTCTTCATCTTCTCGATGGTCGGCATCGCGGCGGATGAGCCCGATTCCGGCCAGGTCCTGATCTCCGTGGGGCGCCTTCTCGAGAGAGGCCACTTCAGCGGGCAAAGGCTCGACGACAAGGTCTCCGCCCGTTTCCTCAAGAACTACGTCGAAGCGCTCGACTACTACCGGCTCTACTTCACCCAGACGGATATCGACGGCTTCAATACCCGCTACGCGACATCGCTCGACGACGATGTGCTGCTCGGCAATCCCGACCCAGCCTTCACCATCTACAATGTGTACAAGAAGCGGGTGGAAACTCGGGTGGCACGCGTAAAGGAACTGCTCAAGAAGGGGTACAAATTCGACAGCGACCGCACCATCGAGATCGACCGCAAAAACGCCCCCTGGCCCAAGGATGAGGCGGAAGCCGAGCGCCTCTGGCGGGATCGCCTCGAGGGCGAGCTCCTCCAGGAAACCCTCAACAAGCACGCCGTCGATACGCCGGTGAAAGTGCTCACCCGCCGCTACGACCAGCTCCTCCGCAACCTGAACGAACAGACCAAGGAAGACGTGGTGAAGATCTTCCTCAGCGTGCTCTCCCAGACCTACGACCCGCACTCCGAGTACATGAGCCGGTCGGAACTCGAGAATTTCAGCATCAATATGCGCCTCTCGCTGGTCGGCATCGGCGCGGTTCTCCAGTCGGAGGAAGGTTACGCGATGATCAAGGAACTCGTCCCCGGCGGCCCGGCCTCCAAGGACGGACGCCTGAAGGTCGGCGACCGCGTCACTGCCGTCGCCCAGGGCGAAAAGGACTTCGTGGATGCCGTGGACATGAAGCTCGACAAGGTCGTCGAGATGATCCGCGGGAAGAAAAACACCGTCGTGCGCCTCCAGGTCTTCCCTGCGGCGGCGACCGATCCCTCGATTCGGAAAGTCATCGAGATCACGCGCGACGAGATCAAACTCAAGGAGCAGGAAGCCAAGGCGGAGATCATCGAGCGCCCCGGTCCCGATGGCCGCACCCAGCGCCTCGGCTGGATCGTGCTCCCATCTTTCTACGCCGACATGGAAAAGAGTGGCGCCGCCGGAGCGAAGAGCACCACCAAGGACGTGCTCGCGCTCGTCAACCGGCTCAAGCAGGAAAAGGTCGATGGCATCGTCATGGACCTGCGGCGCGATGGCGGCGGCTCCCTCGAGGAGGCGGTGAATCTCACCGGGCTTTTCATCAAACAGGGCCCCGTGGTCCAGGCTCGCGATAGCAATGGCTCGATCACGATCTCCAAGGATCGCGACCCGTCGGTGGCGTGGGATGGACCGCTCCTCGTCTGCACCAATCGCCTGAGCGCCTCGGCCAGCGAGATCTTTGCCGCCGCCCTCCAGGACTACAACCGTGCGGTGATCGTGGGCGACCAGAACACCTTCGGCAAAGGCACCGTGCAGACGATGCTCGAGATCGGCCGGATCATGCCCTTCCTCGGCGGCGGCACCAACCAGGCCGGCGCGTTGAAGCTGACTATTCAGAAATTTTACCGCGTCGCCGGCGGCAGCACGCAATTGCGCGGCGTCGAAAGCGACATCAAGCTCCCGTCGCTCTACGATCACAATTCGATCGGCGAGAGCGCCCTGAAGGGACCGCTGCCCTACGACACCGTGGAGCCGGTCGATTTCGCGAAGCTCGATCGCCCGCTCTTCAAGTCCGAACTCAAGCAGCGCTCCGCCGCCCGGGTGGCGCTCGATCCCGAGTTCCGTTACCTTTCCGAAGATTTCGAGAAAGCCACTGCGCGACTCGCGGAGAATACGATCTCGCTCAACAAAGAGGCTCGGCAGCACGAGATCGACGAACAAAAGGCTCTGAAGGAACGCCGCGAAGCCGAGCGCGCGAAGGTCAAGATGCCCGAGCAAAAGGCCTACGCCCTGCCCCTCGACGCCGTGACCAAGCCCGTGCTGGAACTCGTAAAGATCAAGACGAAGGCCGACGACGGGGAGGAAGTGAAAAAGACGGAACCCGGAGCGAAAATCCCTGCCGCCAATGAAGAGGACGAGGAAGAAGAGCAGGAAGCGAAGAATGCGGGCCGCGATCCCGTGAAAGCCGAAGCCCTCAACATCCTCACCGATCTGATCCAACTCCAGCGCGGCAGCCCGAAGAAGGAAACCGCCAGCACGCTGGCGCCGAAGTAAGCGAGCCAGGGGGCGCCCTGCTACGCCGCGCCGAACTGCGCCTCCAGATGCAGGGAGTCGCCGCCACGCACCGCGACATCGCGCAACTTCAGGCCACCCAGGGAAAAGGAGAGCAGCGCGAACTCCCGGTTCTCCCACTTCTCCAGGAACGGGCGGGCAACGGTGTTAACCATCGCTCCCACCATGCCATCCGCGCTCACGCGGAGATTCGTGAGCCGGGCGTGCAGCGCGTCGTCCACTGAGACCTCGCCCGCGAGCTTCACCGCTGCGCTCATGACAAACATCTTCGCCGTCACTTCCGCGCGCACCGCGAGCATCCGGGAATGATGCGCCGTGAGTTCCAGCGCGGTCTTCTTCACCTCGACCCCGCGATCGCCCGCGGCCGCCACGGCCACGCGCTGCAGCATGGCCTCGAGGTCGGCCCTGGCGATCT
>JBGSYE010000681.1:0-3550 GCA_041751075.1 Chthoniobacteraceae bacterium | reverse complement strand
GCACGGCGTCCCTTCGATGACGTAATCAAACCCTTCCGCGACCTGGCCGTCCACGATGGCCACGATGGTGTGGGCGGCGGCTGGATCACCGGGGAGCAACTCCGAGATAAAGGCGGCGCGGGCGCCGAGCGCCTCGGCCATCTTCAGCGCGAGTTTCTCGAAGAACTCCGTCCCGGTGGCCGCGGAGACTCCCTCCGCGACTTTGGCGACGGTCGCCCGCAGGCGCCGCCGCTCGGCGCGCGCCCGTAAAGTGAGAACGCCGAAGGCCAGATTGTCGGCCAGCTTTTGGAGCAGGGCGAGTTCCTCGTCACTGGTCGGCTCGACCTCGGCAGAATAGAGCCCGAGCAAGCCGAAGGTGTGTTCGCCCTCGCGCAAAGGCAGGTAAATCACGCCCCGGTAGCCGCGCTGCTGCGCGGCGTCGAGCCAGGGCGCGAAGGTGGGGTCCCCGGCCACGTCGGTGCAGACCACGGCCCCCCCGGTGCGGACGGCCCGCCCGGCAGGTCCCTGGCCGAAAGGGTCCTCCCCATTCCACGTCACCTCGATCTCGGAAAGGTACCCCTCCTCCACGCCAGCATGCGCCACGGGCACGATCGACCAGGGCTCGCCCTCCTGCGCGAAGCCCACCCACGCCATGCGATAGCCGCCGGTCTCCACCACGATTCGGCAGATTTGATCGCGCAGCTCCTGCTCGGTTTCGGCGTGGATCAGCGCCTCGTTGCAGGCGCTCAACATGGTGAGCGCACGGTTGATGCGCAGCAGCTCTTCCTCGCCCTCTTTGCGCGCGGAGATGTCGTGGACGATGACGACGAGGCCGGTCACTTTTCCATGGTCGTCGCAGAGCGGGACTTTATCGGTCTGGACCCAAAGTTCCTGACCGCCGGCACCGCGCAGTTTTTCCACAATGCCCAATTTCGGGGTGCCCGAACGAATCACTTCCAGGTCATCCGCGTAATAGCCGTCCGCCTCCTGGGGAAAAATCTCGCGCGCGGATTTCCCCTCGATGTCCTCGACGCGCAGGCCGGTGATTTCCGCGGCGCGTTTGTTGACGCGCAGAAAAGTGTTCTGCGTGTCCTTGAGCCAGATCATCGCCGGCATTACTTCGAAGAGAGCCTGCAGCTCGGCCCGTTGCCGCTGCAGGAGCTGCTCGTTCCGGCGCAGCTTTTCCTGCGCGTGATGCAGCAAATGGGAGCTGCCGCCGGGGAGGACCACGGCATCCAACTCGCCGCCCGCCAATTCCAGCAACCGCTCCTGCGTCTCGTGAAGGGTACGCACCAGGGCGGCGACCTCCTCGCTGGAATCCTCGACCACGGTGAAAGCAACTTTCGGCATCGGTCTAGGCGGGCAATCCCAACTCTTTCAGCACCGGACCGCGCTGGTTGAGGGTGCCGATGATTTTGCGGATCGGCGCGGGCGAAAGTTTGACCAGCAGCGGCGTCAGCATGACGAGGTCGGCCAGCGCCCGGTCCGGATCGCGAAGTACGTCCACGATCTCGATCTCGTGCCGGTTCGCGAGGTGCTCGCGGCAGAGCTCGCCGAGATTCGCCAGGGCTTGCACGGAATTCGGGCCGTCCCCGGCGATGTAGAGTCGGAATTTGAAATGCGCGGGTTTGTTCACGCTTTGTCCCCCCCGCGCAGCTCGTGGAGATGAGTTTTGCCCGAGGCCTGCTCGACGGTGAGATCGCTCGCCACCCGGCTGAGCGCCTGCTTCTCGGCGCGCTTCACTTGCAGTTCGAGCTGCACCGCCTTGAGCCGGACTTCGAGCAGCGCTTCCTCGGATTCGAGGGTCGCCTGTTTCAGCTTCGCGGCGACTTTGCTCTCCTCCGCGGCGGTGCGCACCGCGTCCTCCTTTTCCCAACGCAGCGTTCCCATGAGCACTTCGCCGCCGGCAGTGTAGGCATCGGCCAGCGTCACGCCCTCGTTGCTCAGGATGAGTTCGCGGACCTGGTTGGAATGCGCCGTGCCGCGGGACTTGATGATCGAGAGGCCGCGGTTCCGTTCGCCGGCGTTCACGAGGTAGTTCAGGTGAATCCAGGTGTCTGCGATGGTCGAGATTTGCATCGGCGTGCCTTCCTCCTGCACGCCCACCTCGTGGAGCAGACTGGTGCAGAGCAGGGTGACGCCGGCCGCCTTCATCCAATCGACCAGCCGCTCCGCCACGCTGTGGGCGGTGTGTTCGTTGCCCGCTTTCAAAAGCGCCGACACCGGGTCGATGATCACGCAACGCGCGCTATGCTCCTTCGCCAATCGCTTGATTTTCATCAGGTGGATCTCCGCACTGCTGGCGACGGCGCGTGCCGACACGAGGCGCAGCAGGCCCTTCGTGACGAAGCGTGCCAGTTGGATGTTCACCGAAGCCAGGTTGCGGACCACCTCCTCCGCATCGGAATCGAAGCTTATGAGCAGCGTGCGTTCGCCGCGCAGGCACGCCGCTTCCGCGAAGGCGCCGCTCAAGGTCGATTTCGCGGTGCCGGGAAAGCCCGTGATCAGGATGCCGGCGCGACGGAGATAGCCGCCGCCGAGCATGGCATCGAGCCGCGCCACTCCGGTGGAGACGCGGTCCGACATGGCCGACAGATCCGCCGTTTTCGTGTGGCCCAGCTCCCGCGCGCCCGCCACCTCGATGCCGTCGGCACCGATCAGGAACGGCGACTCATTTTCCGCAAAGGCGGAGCCGCGGTATTTCACCACGCGCATGTTCCTCTGCGACACGCCCTGGACCACCTCATGGTTGAGGATCACCGCGCAATCCACCATGAACTGCATGAAACTGAGTTGCGGATGCCCGTTGGTGGCCGGGCTCTCGGGGCCGCCGACTTTGGCCGTGATCAGCGCGGTGAACCGGTGGGCCAGCAGCCATTCGTGCAGCCGGTACATCTCGCGCCGCTCAGCCGCCGGATCCTGCAGCAGTGCGAGCAGGACATCCACGGCATCGAAAACGATGCGCTGCGCCTTGATCTCCCGCGCCTTGGCCTCCAGGACGGCGAGCATCCCGCTCAGATCGAATGAGCCCGCGATGACCAGGTTGGGGTTGGGCTGCACATCGAAAAAGAACAGCTTCTTCTTTTGCAACTCCGGGAGATCCCAGCCGAACTTTTCGGCATTGGCCATGATGCGCTCGGAGCTTTCCTCAAAGGCGACGAAAATGCCCGGCTCGTTGTCGAAGCGCGCCGCATGGACGAGCGATTGCAGCGCCATGATTGTCTTGCCCGAGCCGGGGCCGCCTTCGAGCAGCGTGGTCCGGCCGCGCGGCAATCCGCCGTGGGTGATTTCGTCGAAGCCTTCGATGCCGGTGCGCGCCGTCGACGGAGGCGCAGCAGCGATCATTTTTGTTTTCATAAGCGGTGGCCGTTCAGATTCTCGGGAGCAGAGATTGGCGAGGGATATCGGCGCCTGTCGTATCGACAAGGGCGAGGAATTTGCGCACGTCGATCGGCTTGGTGAGGTAGTCATCGGCTCCGGCGGCGCGGAGGCGCTCGATCTGCGCGGTGGTGGCGTCGGCGCTGATCATCACGACCGGGATGCCGGCGGTGCGGGGATCGGCGCGGAGGCT
>JBGSYE010000680.1:0-10318 GCA_041751075.1 Chthoniobacteraceae bacterium | reverse complement strand
GCGGATGCCCCCGAGCAGGTGCGCGCGGAATTGCGGATTCGCGTAAGCCTCTAATCGGTGGTCAGACATGGGGGCAGGGGCCACAGACGTTGTTCCTCAGTAAATCCATGTGGCAGGTAGCGTCAGCGATTCCGGCGCGGAATCTCAAGTTTCTCCGGCGACGGATTCGGAACGAAGGAATGGATTCGAGGGGGTTCACTTCGTCCCAACTTACGGCGGGGATCCTTTCGGCGATCATTCGCACAGGGCAGCCGTCTCGATCGCCTTCGCCAAGCGATTGCGACAGAAGACCTGGCCCTATTTGCACCTCCTTGAAAATTGCGCACTCCGCGCGCGGGAAGTCATCGCTACGAGGCTGAGCCCGAGCGCGAAGAGGCCGGTCGAAGGCTCTGGGATCAGCGGGGCGCCTGGGGTGATCCATGTGGGTTGGGCGGTTCCCGTACCAAGTGCGCCGTTGTTGGCATTCACCGTGGCGTCTCGGAAGACGGCGCCGAAGCCTTCGTCGAGTTGCCAATTTCCGACCAATCCGGACTCGGAGCCCGTAAGCGGCCGGTTGAAATTGGCGGCGATCTCCGCGCCAGTCAGGGCGCGATTCCAGAGACGCAGTTCGTCGATGCCGCCCTGCGCAAACTCGTCTCCTCCAGAGGGCCCGTAGCCGACATAGAACGGATCGGTGCCGGTGGTTTGGATGTCTGCCGAGTAGGGAACGGCTGCGTAAAGGCTGCCATTCACGTAGAAGTTCGCGAGACCCACGCTGCGATCGTAAGAAAAGGCGACGTGGCTCCAGGTGTTCAGGGGCGCGATCCACGCTGCGCGCACGGTCGGACCGATTCCGCCGACGAATTGAATCTCGGCCGGCGCCGCGCCCACTCCGCCGAAGAGTTGAAATGACCAGCCGAAATCGGTAGCCGCCCGATACTTATCGACGATCGGAAACCAATCCTGCGGATAGCCTGAAGGGTTGATCCATGCCTCGATCGTGAGCCGGTCGGAACTCTCGATTTGATGAAACACAGCGCTATCGGGGATGCTGGCGAAGTCATTGCCATCGAAGCCCAGGGCGGCGATGGAGCTAGCGTGTGCGGTGGAGCAGAGCAGCCACGCGGTCGAAGCGATCGCGAGAATGCGGACAGCGAATGGGAATGTCATGGTGGGTAAGTGCTGGACGTATTCGTCGGGCGGCAGGGCGTGGGTGTTGTCAGTGACAATCGATAGACATGAGACATCCGGAGCGGGGCGGCTCACGGTTGGGTGGCGCGGGCTTGGAGGGTGACGAAGCCGGGTGCGAGCGTGGTGCTCAGCGTCCAGGTCGAGAGGGTCGTGGTGCCGCCGCCCTGGAGCGTGGCGTTGATCGAGGTGGCGCTGCCGTATTTGTTGGTGATGCGCACGGCGACGATGGCTCCGGCGGTGGCGAAGTTGCGGGTCTCGAGGACGATGGTGACCGGGGTGTTTTTCTGGATCGCGATGTCCGCGGCGCTCACCAGCGGGGCGGTGGGATCGGCGGGAGATGGCAGGCCGTCCACGCTGACGATTTTCACCGTGGGGGAGTTGGTCGATGGGAAGAGTGTCGGAGTGGCGCCGGGTGCGACAGCGATTGTGGAGGGTGTTGTCACGAGCGACGCCGAGAGGGAGTTGGTCTCGATCCGGACCCGGCCGGTAGTTGCGGCGGTGAGGGTTCCAGTGCCGGTGACTTGGTTGGCCACGAGCTTGATCGCACCACCGGCACCGAGAGCGGTTCCGTTGAAATTCCCATCTTTGTCCGCCCCCAATGCGGTGATCGAACCTGAACATTGAATCGTTCCGGGCGCGGCGATGAGGATCGCTCCACCGGCACCGCCCCCGGATTGCCCGTTGTTAAAGCCCGCCCCCCCGATCCACCGATGAGCGGCAGGATTTGAGGATTTCCGTAACTGGTATTGTGGCCGCCCGCGCCCCCGTTTGGCGCTCCTCCCGCCGGACCGAGCCCAGCCGCCAGTCCCCGCAGGACCAGCGGCGGCGCCAAGTGCAACTTGGGAACGAGGAAAATAAATGAAACGGCGATGCCCGCCGTTCGGCGCGAACCTACGTCGCCGCCTTGCTCTCGGCCTTGCGTTTCTTCTTGAGGATGCTGCGCACGGTGTCGCTCGGCTGGGCGCCCTTATCGATCCAGTAGTCGGCGCGGCTCAGGTCGATGTTGGCGTTGTCGCCTTCCTTGCGCGGGTCGTAGTTGCCGATGATCTCGATGAATTTTCCGTCACGCGGGCTGCGCTGATCGGCGACGACCACTTTGTAATACGGATTGTTGAGTGAGCCTTCGCGGCGGAGACGGATGGAGACCATGGGTTAGGATTTCAGGTGTGGGGATTGCAGATTCAGATTGGGGATTCTCTAGCGGGGGCGGAGGCGATTCGGGCCGCCGGAGCGGGCCATCATCTTCTTCAAGCCACCCATGTTCTTCATCATCTTCCGCATTTGGGAAAAGCGGTTGATGAGGTCGTTCACTTCGGTCACCGAGACGCCGGAGCCGCGCGCGATACGCTGGCGGCGGCGGGCATTCAAGATGTCAGGTTTCGCCCGTTCGCCGGACGTCATCGATAGCACTATCGCCTCGACCCTTTTCATCTGTTTCTCGTCAACCGAAAAGCCCTTCATGTTGCTCATGCCCGGAATCATGGCAAGGACGTTTTCCAGCGGTCCGAGCTTCTTGATCATTTTGAATTGGCTCAAGAAGTCGTTCAGATCGAACGAAGCCGTCCGCATTTTCTCCTCCATCCGGCGCGCCTCGTCCTCGTCGATGGCCTCGGCCGCCTTCTCCACCAGCCCGACGATATCGCCCATCCCGAGGATGCGTCCGGCGAGCCGGTCCGGCACGAAGGGCTCGAACTGATCGAGCTTCTCCCCGACGCCGGCGAACTTGATCGGCCGCTGGGTCACCTGGCGCATTGAAAGCGCCGCACCGCCGCGGGCGTCGCCGTCGAGCTTTGTGAGCACGATGCCGCTGACGCCGAGCGCGTCGTGGAAATGCGTGGCCACGCTCACGGCCTGCTGGCCCGTGGCAGAGTCGGCGACGAGCAGGACTTCCTGCGGATTGAGAAATTCCTTGAGCTGCTTGATCTCCGCGATGAGCGGCTCGTCGATCTCCTGTCGCCCGGCGGTGTCGAAGATCTGCACATTGCCCGTCTGCTCCGCCGCCCACGCCAGCGCGAGCTTTGCGACTTTCAGCACATCCTTCTCGCCCTCCGGCGGGATGAAAACGGGGACGCCGATTTGCCGGCCGAGCGTTGCGAGTTGCTCGATCGCCGCGGGGCGCTGGAGATCGCACGCGATGAGCAGCGGCGCCCGGCCCTGCTTCTTCAGCCACGCGGCGAGCTTGGCGGAGGAGGTCGTCTTGCCCGCGCCATTCAGGCCGACCATCAGGATGCGCGCCGGCTTTTCGAGGCTGAGCGGCGCCGCGTCGGCACCGAGCAGCGCGGTGAGTTCGTCGTGAAAGATTTTGACGATCTGCTGGCCGGGTGTGACCGAGCGGAGCACCTCCTCGCCGAGCGCCCGTTCCTTCACCCGGGCGATGAAACCCTTGGCGACATTGAAATCCACGTCGGCCTCGAGCAGCGCCATCCGCACCTCGCGCAGAGCGTCGGAGATGTTGGCCTCGGAGATTTTCCCGTGGCCCCGGAGGTCTTTGAAGACGTCCTGGAGCTTGTCAGCGAGCAGTGAAAACATGGCAGCGGGCGGGGAGAGTAGCAGCGAAGCGCGCGGCGTCCAGCGTGACAGAGCGAGATCCTGCCGAGGGGGCCGCTCGAGACACGAGCAGCCTGGAAGGCAGGCTCGCGCTACGGCTTGGCGACCCACTCGCGGGCCTTGGCCAGCAGCGCTTTTTCCTGCGGGAAAAGGATGGAGCTCTTCTCGGCCAGGTTCAGGAAGCGCGTGGCTTCGTCGCGCTGGTCCGCCGCGGCGAGCAGCACTCCGTAGCTGAAGGCATGGGCGGGGACTTCCAGCGCCTTTGGCGGGAGCGCCTGCATGAGTTTCAATCCTTCCGGCGACTTGCCCAGCAGGTGGAGGGCGAGCGCGTAGGTCGAGACAAAAGCCGGGTTCTTCGAGTCGGCGACGTACACCTCCCTGGCGAGGGCGTGGGCGCGCTCCTTCTCCACGTCGAGGAGCAGGGAGAGGTAGGCAGCGTTGTTCTTCCCATAATGGTTGTCGGGTTCCACTTCGATCATCCGGTTGGCGACGTTCAGGAGCTCACGGGTATCGCCACTGACCTGGTAGCTCCGGCTCAGGGAGCGCAGGGCCGCCATTTGATTCGAGGGTCCGCGGGCGATTTGCCAGAGGGCGGCATTGGCCTCGTCGTCCCACTTCCAGGCGGTGGCGAGGCGGGCGAGCGTGGCGAGATCCTCCGGGCGGCCCGACGAAGCGACCAGGGCCGCTTTCCACTGCGCGGAGGCGCCGGGGAGGTCGCCCTCTTCGCGGGCGAGGCGAGCCAGGAGGGCCAGGCGCTGAAACTCGAGATCTTTCCAGCCTCCGAATTTCACCTGCGTCCTCAAGCCCTCCCAATCCTTGAGCATCAGGAAGGCCTCGGCCAGAGCGACGCCGACCAGCGATCGCGCCCGCCTCTCCTCGGGCAGGCCCCGGCCCCACACGATGGTCGCGCCGGGCAGGCCGGATTTGTTTAGATAAGTCATCAGCGCCGGAATCTCATTCTCGCTCGCGAGCGCCTCGGTCTGCATCTGCGCGAGGCACCACCAGAATTCCCGGCGATTGAGCTGGCGGAGCAGGCGCAGGTAGGTCATGCGATCTTCAAAGGTCACGCCGGGCAGCGCATTCAGCTTCTCGGCAAAAGCCAGCGCCCGCGCGGTATCGCCGCGGAGCAGAGCGTCCCGGATCAGGACATTCAGTGCCGGCCGGCTGGTCTTCGCACTGCTCGCGAGTCGCTCGATCTCGTCCCGCGCCAGGTCGCGCGTCGCGGGCTTGTCCGAGCCCAGGCGCAGGGCCGCGAGCTCGAGCTGGTAAAGTTCGTTGTCCGGGTCGAGGCGCACCGATTCCGCGACGCTGGTCTCCAGTGCTTTGTCCTGGCGGAGCATTGCGGCAAGCCGCGCGGCGATTTCGTGATAGGCGGCGGTATTCTTCTGCTCCGCCGTGAGCCCCGCGAGCGCCTGCTCGGCCACCTGGATCTCCCGGTGATTCAAGGCCGCCGTCGCCCACTTCAACCGGGCATCCAAGTCGGTCGGCAGAAATTCCACCAGCCGCCCGCGCCACGCGATCTCCTGCTTCTGGCCTTGCGCCGCGTTCACTTCCGCCAGGATCCGGGTCGCTTCGGTATCCTTGGGATCGAGCTGGAGCGCCCAGGTCGCGCTCATCGCCGCCTGGATGTAATCCTTGGCGTCCAGAAATTCCTGCGCACGATTCACCGTGCGGTTCTGCCGGTAGGACTTCGTCGCGATCCAGCCCCCGGCGCCGATCAATCCCACGGCGACCAGCACCCCGGCGAGGATGATGACGCGCCAGGAGCTTTTCTTGCGGCTGGAATGTCTGCGACGGGGGGCATCGGGAGTGGGAGCGGGGGCGGCCATAGGTGCGGAAAAGGAGCGAGGATGCACCTGCCCGGCGTGCCTGTCATGCCCGAAAGCCGCACCCGGAAAGCCGCCAGAATTGCATCGCGCCGCCGCTGCGCTATCTCCGTGGCGTGAGCCCCAGCCACCCCGTCATCCTCTTCTATAAGTACGTCCCGCTCGCGGAGCCGGAGATTTTCGCCGCGGAGCAGCGGGCGCGGTGCTCCCGGCTCGGTTTGAAAGGGCGCGTCCTCCTCGCCGCGGAAGGCCTCAACGGTACCCTCGCCGGGCCGCGCGCCGCGATCGACGAGTATGTCTCCGCCCTGCGCGCCGACGAACGCTTTGCCGACGTGGAGATCAAGTGGAGCGACGGCGACGAGCACACCTTCCCCAAGCTCGCGATCAAAGTGCGGGCCGAGATCGTCACGCTCGGCGCCGGTCCGCTGACGCCCGATCGGGACAATCACCTCACGCCTGCTGAGTGGAAGCGCGCGATCGAGGAAGACCCGGAGGTCGTCCTCGTCGATGTGCGCAATCGTTACGAATCCGCTGCCGGTAAATTCCGCGACGCCGTGGCGTGCGACATTGAGCACTTCCGCGAACTGCCAGCGTATCTCGAAAGGCTGGACGACCTCAAGGACCGCAAAGTCCTGATGTATTGCACCGGCGGCATCCGCTGCGAGAAAGCGTCCGCGCTCTTTCGCCAGCACGGGTTCACCCAGGTCTTCCAGCTCCACGGCGGCATCGCAAAGTATCAGGAGGAATTCGGAAATGAGCACTGGCTCGGCGAGTGTTTCGTGTTCGATCAACGCATGACCGTGCGCGTGGACGAAGCGCTCGTGCCCATCGGCCAATGCGCCCACACCGGCCGCTCGACGAGCCGCTTCGTCAATTGCCTGCACGACCCCTGTCACGTCCTCTTCCTCCTCGCCGAGGAAACCGAGCGCGAAAACCCCGACACGCGCCTCTGCCCGGCATGTCTCGCGAGCGGCCTTACCTCCACCACTGCCGACTACAAAGACAGCCCCGCCCGCGCGCCTGGATAAAAGTACTCCCAGGGCTTCAGCCCGTCACGGCGTCGCTCGCGCTGAGGGTCGTCCAGACGGGCTAAAGCCCTGGACTACTTTGTCACGGCGCCGCCGTCACCGTCACCCGGAGGAAGCGGGCGGGCGGGGTGCCGATCGTCACGTTGTCGCGGACTTTGAGCGTCGTGGCGGTGTCGAGCAGCACGGTGGTCGTCGCCGGGGTGATGGAGGCGGGCTGGCTTAAAGAAACTGCGAATCACCGCAAGAGTGCGGTCTTTCCGGCCTCCGTGAAATGCCCGTCGTGAGTGAGTGCCTCTTGCAGGCCCCGCTCTTCCATGACCACAAAACTCGCGCAGTCCGCAAACGAGTATTCGTGATCCAGATGCCGGTGCAGAAATGCCTTCGTCTGGGTATAGAGCGCATCGTCAGCGACGATGACGCTCAGCGACTGGCTGCGCTCCGTGAGCTCGAGAAAACGCGGGATCAAATGCTGCCGGCGCCGCGCCATCAGCAGCGTGCAACATTCCCCGACGATCCACTGCGTCGTCACCCCGCCGCGCTTGTCCGCTTTGGCGCGGGAGAGAATGTCACGGGCTTGCCGGTGATGCGGGTCGTCACTGTTGACCAGCGCGAAGAAGCCGCTCGTGTCGAAGAACAATTCACCGGCCATAGATCGCCGCGTCCATCTCCGCGTTCGTCAAGACTCCCATCGGCTCGGCGAGTTCGGCGAGGCGATAGAGCGGATCTTCCTCAGCGGAGGCGCCGGCCGGCGCCGGCTCAAAGGCGATCTGCACTGGCGTCCCGTCGGGCAGATTCACCCCAGGGGGCAGACGCACGGAATTGTTTTGGACCACGGCGGGGATGCTCATGGCGGGAGTTTATCACCACGCCCGGCTGGCTCAAGCCAATGAACGACCGCTCGCGATCGGAGGAGTTCACGGAGCGGCGGTCACCTTTACGCGCATGAAGCGGGCGGGCGGGGTGCCGATGAGAATGTTGTCGCGGACTTTGAGCGTCGTGGCGGTGTCGATCAGCACGGTGGTCGTCGCGGGGCTGAAGGAAGCGGGCTGACCACTGAGCAGCGTGCCAGCACTCTGCACTTCGTAGGTGGCACCCGGGTGTTTGGTGAGTGTGATGCTGAGGTAGCCGCCTTCTGCGACCACGGCTGGCTGGAGCGCGGAGTCGGGGAGGGTCGGGTTGAGTCCGAATGCGAGCTCTACGAGTTCGGTGAGACCGTCGTAGTCGAAGTCGTTATGGGCGCTGTGTCCGGCGGTGGTGGGCCAATAGGTCAGCTCCCAGGAGTCAAGCAGGCCATCGCCGTCCGGATCAGCACCGAAACCCGTCACCTGCTCGATGAGGCCGGAGCTGCCATTGAACCAACCGGCGGTCGTCGCACCGCGGGCGCGGAGTTGGCCGCTGCTGGGAAGGGCGAGGCCGGTTAGTTGCCAGTTCGCCGTCGTGCCGATGCGGCTGCCGGAGCCGAGTGGACTCCAGCTCGCGCCGCCATCGGTGCTGAGTTCGAAGGTGGCGCGAGAGAACTCTGGCCCTGCCCCACCGCGCTGCCAGAGCACCTGCGCCGCATTGGGGGTGGAGAGGTTCTGCGTGGCAGGGTCGTTGGTGAGTCGCGCAAACTTATTGCGCTCGGCGAAAGCTGCGCCGTTTGGCGTGAGGCTATTGAAGATGCCGCCGAGCAAAACCTTCCCATCCGCCTGCAGTCCCACGCTGTAGACGTCATTTCCCGCGTTGGGATCGAACACCGTGTCAAGCGTGCCATCGGCATTAACCCGCCCGATGCGCCGGCGAAACGAGGAAGAGGCCGCGCCGTTCGGCCGAAGAGTCAGGAAGTCACCCCCGAGCAGCACTTTCCCATCCGTCTGCACAGCGACCTCATACACGATGGCGGTTGCATTGGGATCGAAGCCCATGTCGAGCGTCCCGTCGGGATTGACCCGTGCGATATTGTTGCGCGCAGTGGGCGAGGCCGCGCCATTGGGCCGGAGCGTGGTGAAGTCACCGCCGAGCAGGACCTTTCCATCCGCCTGCACCGCCACACATTTGACCGATGGGAAGCTGCCGCCGGGCTTGGGGTCGAAGCCCGTCTCGAGTGTCCCGTTGGCGTGGACGCGCGCAATAAATTGGCGGGCGGTGGGGGAGACCGCGCCATTGGGCTGGAGGGTGGTGAAGTAGCCGCCCAATATTATCTTTCCATCTGCCTGCACCGCCACACTGTTGACTAGGGTATTCGGTTTGGGGTCGAAGCCTGTGTCAAGCGTCCCGTCAGCATTGACCCGAGCGATGTGCTGGCGGACCGTCGCGGCGGCGGCGCCGTTTGGCTGAAGTGTGGTGAAGGCCCCGCCAAGCAGAACCTTCCCATCCGGCTGTATCGCTAGGCTAAAAACGTAACTGTCCGCCTTGGGATCGAAGCCCGTGTCGAGCGTCCCGTCGGCATTGACCCGAGCGATGCGCTGGCGGGCCGTCGCGAAGGCGGCGCCGTTTGGCTGAAGTGTGGTGAAGGCCCCGCCAAGCAGAACCTTCCCATCCACCTGCACCGCAATACAATTGACCCCGACGTTAGGCTTGGGATCGAAACCCATGTCGAGCGTTCCGTCGGCATTGAGCCTGGCGATATTCTGCCGAGGTACGCCGAGCATCGTGCTGAAGTCCCCCGCGATGATCGTCTTCCCATCCGGCTGCACTGCTGTCGTGTAGACAGCAGAACCGACGATGTTCAGATTCAGCGGATCGATATCTCCAGGGGCGGCGAATGCGGGCGCCGGGATGATCAAGCTCAGGGCAAATGTGCAGAGTAGAGGCCGGAGTGTCAGACGATGCATGGCGAAGAGTGAGTTGTTGAAGGCTAGTGCCCAGCCACTTCAGTGACCAGTTCCGATTTACCGCTTTGTCAGCCGGCGCCCTCTATCGGCCGTCGCTGTGAGACAGCATGGCGTCTAGCAGATACGCTCGACCAGTTGCGACCAGCCCCGCGCCCAACGGCGAGACGGCGATCTTCACCACGTCGCACCATTCCCTCGGGGTGACTTTTTCGCCGGCCAATTCCACGAGTCATCGCTAACGCGCGACCCATTTTCTCAGGGCGCTAGGAGCGCGCCATCCACCTTCGCGCTCCTCCTACGCCGTGAGGGCGGCGCGTTCGTTGTCGAGGGCGTTGGTTTTTTCCAGGAAGTAATCGTAGCCGCCGGGATAGGGCATCACTTTGCCATTAGTGACGTGCAGGACTTTCGTGGCGAGCTTGCGGATGAAATGCACGTCGTGGGAGATGAAGACGAGGGTGCCTTCGTAGTGCTCGAGGGCGAGGATGAGGCTCTCGACGGTGTGGATGTCGAGATGGGTCGTGGGCTCGTCCATGAGGAGGAGGTTCGGTGGATCGACGAGGAACTTGATGAGGTTGAGCCGGGTCTTTTCGCCGCCGCTCAGGATCTCGGTCTTCTTATAGATCTCTTCTTTGCGGAAGAGGAAGGAGCCGAGGATGCCGCGGGCTTCGTTCTCGCTGAGGGTGCCGTTGGCGGCCATCACTTCCTGGAGCACGGTCTTCGCGGGGTCGAGGGTGGCGGAGCGGTGCTGGCTGAAGTAACCGATCTTGGCGTTCAGCCCGGGGGTGCGTTTGCCTTTCTGGAATTGCAGTTCGTCGGCGAGGATCTTGAGGAGGGTGGACTTACCGGCGCCATTCGGGCCGACGAGGACGGTGCGTTCGCCGCGCTCGATGTCGAGGTCGAGGCCGCGATAGACGACATTCGCGCCGTAGGCCAT
>JBGSYE010000679.1:0-14773 GCA_041751075.1 Chthoniobacteraceae bacterium | reverse complement strand
CACCTTGTCGAGCGCCTCGCGCAGCCGCGCGGGGAGGTCGTGCGGGTGCAGGCCGTGGACGACGCCGATGAGCAGCGGACGCAGCGCGCGCCCCATGCGGAAGCGCCCGACCCACCACTCCAGCCGCGCATTCTCCTCCGCATGCCGGCGCTCGGATTCCTCCACATCGCCGAACCAGCCGAACGCCGCGTTAAGATTCATCAGGCCGAGCACGATGAGCATGATGGCGACGGAGAGTTCGAGGCTGAGCCCGAGTCTTTTGGAAATGACGACGCCGAACACGATGATGCCGCCGCCGACGATGAGCAGGGTGAGGGTGTGGCCGATGCCCCAAAAGATGCCGGTCCACGCCGCGCCGCGGATGCTGCGCTGCTGGCTGACGATGTTCGTGACGGCGACGACGTGATCGGCGTCGGTGGCGTGGCGCATGCCGAGGAAGAAGCCGAGGAGCAGGATCGAGAAGAGCGTGATCATGCGGGGGCGGGTTCGGGTCGCGGTTCGGGTCGGTCGGAGGCGAGGGCCACTTTGATCGCGTCGTGCTCGTCGATGAGCGGGAACGGATCGAGGTGCAGCGCGGGATCGTCGGGCGAGCGGCCGGCGTCGGGCACGCTGAAGCGATGGCCTTCCAGGCAAGTAATCATGCCGCTTTGCAGCGCGCCGAGGTGGAGCGGGACATTGCACGCGGGGCAGCGGTCGCGATACGCGTAGAGGCTGCCCTGCACGCGGCAGATGAAGAGCGGGAGGCCGCCGGTCTGGTGGGTGAGGAAGGCGCCGTCGGGAAGTTGCCGCGCGCTTTCGATCTCGATCCACTCGGCTTGCGGGTAGGACTGGCGCGCGACTTCCGCCGCGCCCTCGACTTCGAAGCCGGCAAGATCGGGACACGCCTCATCGAGGGCGCTGCGCACGGCGAGTTCGAGCGTGACGGCGGAGGACGGGCACGTCTTGCACGAGCCTTGCAGGCGCAACCGCGCGAAGTCGTTTTCGAGGCTCAGCAGTTCGACGTTGCCGCCGTGGCTCTCCATGTACGGGCGCACCTTGTCGAGCGCCTCGCGCAGCCGCGCGGGGAGGTCGTGCGGGTGCAGGCCGTGGATGAGCAGGAGGCTGCGGACAACATTGTCGTGAAGCAGGTCGCCGTAGGCTTTCTGCCCGCCGATGCCGGAGCGCTTCACGAGTTCCATCATGCGCGCAATGCCCTCGCCGTAGAAGCCGAGCACGGATTCCATGCACTCATGCATCAGCGCGCGCGCGGCGGGGTTCGGCATCTCTTCGATCTGCGCGACGATTTCCTGGATGCGCCGGCCCTGCCGGTTCATGCCGTCGGTCGGGTCGCCGTTCGTGCCGTTGCTGGAATGGGGTGCGCTCATGGGGTGGAAAGTTCGGCGCCCGCGGGGTCGGAGTCGCGCACGTATTTGATGCTCTTGATCGCGCAGTCGTGGCCGGCGATCGGCTCGGCGGCGCGCCCGCAGGTGGGGCATTCGAGCGTCGGCAGGAAGGCGGCGGACTGCGCGCCTTCCCAATATTTCGGGGGGCCTTCATACGCGCAGTGCGGACAGCGCACGGCGGCATCGGCGGTGTCGATTTCCAGCGCGGCGCCTTCCAGCGCGGAGTCCCTGGTGATGGCGCTGAAGCAAAACTTGAGCTGCTCCGCTTCCACGCAGGTCAATTCACCCACGAGCATCCGCACTTCGACGATCTTCTTTACTCCGTGCGTTTCGGCGTAGGCCAGCACGGTTTCGACGACTCCCGATGCGATGGAGAATTCATGCATCGGTTTCTCCGGCTAAATCGCCATGAGCGCCGCGGCGACTTCGTCGATCCCGGCGCCGGTCTTGCAGTTCGTCGGGATGACTTTGATGTCGGGCTTGAGTTTGTGAACGTCGGCGGTGAGCGCGTCCACGCTCACCTCCATCGCACCGGCGAGATCGGTCTTGTTGATCACGACGATCTGCGCGCCGAGGAACATGTGCGGATGCTTGCGCACGCTCCACGGGCCTTCGGTCACGCTGATGACGACGACCCGCGCCTTCGCGCCGAGCGGAAATTCCGCGGGGCAGATGAGGTTGCCGATGTTTTCGAGGAAGAGCAGTCGCAGGCCGTCGAGCTCGATCTTCTTCATGGCCTTGCCGACGAGGTTCGCGTCGAGGTGGCAGCCGTTGACGGTGGCGAGCTGCACGACCTGCACGCCAGTGCTGGCGACCATATTCTGATCGTCGCTGGTGGTGGCGTCGCCGTTGAAGACCGCGACGCCGGCCTTGTCCTTCAGCCGCTCGACCAGCTTCGCGATGAGCGTGGTTTTTCCCGACCCGATCGCGCCCATGAAGTCGATCGCAGTGATGCCGTGGCTATCGAGCACGGCGCGATTTTCATCGGCGAGTTTCTTGTTCGCTTCGAGCAGGCTGTGCTCGAGTTCGATGTCGTAGATTTCCTCGGGCGAGGCTTCGATCATCGGGATCGTCGTGACGGCGGGACGCGGGGCGGTGGCGGTGCTCATAAGCGTCAGTGGGTGGCGAGGCCCATGAGGGCGGTGGGCGTGTGCATGGTCTTGAGGGTTTTGCCGTTGCCGAGGTACATGTGGACACCGCACGGCAGGCATGGATCGAAGCTGCGCACGGCGCGCATGATGTCGATGCCCTTGAAGTTATCCGGGCCGTTTTCCTCGAAGATCGGCGTGTTCTGCACGGCGTCCTCGTAAGGTCCAGGCGTGCCGTAAATGTCGCGCGGGTTTGCATTCCACGGCGTCGGCGGATACGGGTGGTAATTCGCGACCTTGCCATTGCGGATGACCAGATGATGCGAGAGCACGCCGCGCACGGCCTCGTGGAAGCCGCAGCCGATGGCTTCGTTCGGCACGGTGAAAGGCGTGAAGGTCTTCGTCCGTCCGGCGTGCAACTCGGCCAGCGCTCGTTCGGTAAAGTAGAGCGCGCAGGCCGCGGCGTAGGCCTGAAAGTACGTGCGCGCGCGGTCGCGCTCGATGGCGTTGCTCCACTTCGGAATCTTCCACTCGAGGGTGACCTCCGGTTTCAGCGCGGTCTTTGGCAGGCGAATCTCGACGCTGTGTCCTGTCGATTTCACGTAGCCGATATCGACCATCTTCGCGAGCGCGGTGACCCAGAGCCGCGCGATCGGTCCGCCTCCGGTATCGAGCGCGAGATGATCGCCGGTGCGCTTGTCGAACCAGCGCGGCGACATGACCCAGGTGTACTTGTCCTCGAAGTTGCGCCGCTGCGGACGCGGGATCGTCGTCTGATTCCACGGATGCTTCTTGTCCACCGGATTGCCCAGCGGGTCGTGGCTCACGAAGGTCTCCTCCTTGTCCCAATCGTCGTAGAAGGACGAGCCGAGCAGGATGCGGATGCCGAGGTTGATATCGACGAGGTTGGTCGTGACGAGTTCGCCATCGACCACGATGCCAGGCGTGACGTACATCGCTTTGCCCCACGCATCCATGGTCTTGTAGTTGTAGTCGCACACGTCGGGATCCTGGAAGGAACCCCAGCAGCCGAGCAGGATGCGCCGGCGACCCACTTCCTCATAGCCGGGCAGCGCCTCGTAGAAGAAGTCGAAAAGGTCGTCGTGCAGTGGCACGACGCGCTTCATGAATTCGACGTAGCGCAGCAGCCGAATCTGATAATCGGTGAAGAGCTGGACCGTCGGAACCGTGCCGACGCCGCCGGGATATAGCGTGGACGGATGCACATGCCGGCCTTCCATAAGGCAGAACATCTCGCGTGTGTAGCGGCTCACTTGCAGCGTCTCGCGGTAGAACTCGCCGGTGAACGGATTCAGCGACGTCATGATGTCGGCGATAGTCTTGTAGCCGTGCTCCGCGGCGTGTGGCGCTGGCGTGCGCGTGGCCTTGTCCCACACGCCGGGATTCGTCTCCCTCACCATCCTCTCGCAGAAGTCCACGCCGACCAGGTTGTCCTGGTAAATGTTGTGATCGAACATGTACTCCGCGGCCTCGCCGAGATTCACGATCCACTCGGCGATCGCGGGCGGCTTGATGCCGTAGGCCATGTTCTGCGCATAGACCGAGCACGTCGCATGGTTGTCGCCGCAGATGCCGCAGATGCGACTCGTGATGAAGTGCGTGTCGCGCGGATCCTTGTTCTTCATGAAGATCGAGTAACCGCGGAAGATCGACGAGGTGCTGTGGCACTCGACGACCTTCTTCGCGTCAAAGTCGATCTTCGTATAGATGCCGAGGCTGCCGACGATCCGCGTGATCGGATCCCACGACATTTCAACGATGTTGCCGCCTTTGGTGGAGGGGCCGGCTTTTGGTTCGGTGAGCGTGGGCATGGGGATTTCTCCTGGGTTGGCGGTTAGTTCCTGGCGTAATGGCGCGGCTCGTAGCCGGTGGTGAGAGTGCCTTCCGGATGCCGCCACTTGGGCTCCTTATCCAGTTTGCGCCGGGTGATGTCGCGCAGGAAGCGGACGATGCCGCCGGTGATCTTGCAGATGCTCGACGACACGAGCGAACCGGGCGGCGCATCCATGAAGGGCATGAACTTATCCGGAAAGCCCGGCATGGTGCAGCCGATGCAAATGCCACCGACATTCGGGCAGCCGCCGATCCCGGCCATCCAGCCGCGCTTGGGCACGTTACAATTCACGACCGGCCCCCAGCAGCCGAGCTTCACGATGCATTCCGGCTGCCCGTATTCCGTGGCGAAGTGTCCCTCTTCATAATAGCCGCCGCGATCGCAGCCTTCGTGGACGGTTTTTCCAAAGAGCCACTTCGGGCGAAGCTGATCGTCGAGCGGAATGACGGGCGCAAGTCCAGCGACCTGGTAGAGCAGATAGAGCAGCGTCTCCATCATGTTATCCGGCTGCACGGGACAGCCGGGGACGTTGATGATCGGCAGCCCGGCCTTCGACTTCCAATTCCACCCGAGATAGTCCGCCATGCCCATCGCGCCGGTCGGATTGCCTTCCATCGCATGGATGCCGCCGTAGGTCGCGCACGTCCCGCAGGCGACGACGGCCAGTGCTTTCGGCGCGAGGCGGTCGATCCATTCGTTGGTGGTGATCGGCTGGCCGGTGTCGGGATCGGTGCCGAGCGCGGCCCAATAGCCTTCCTTCTTGATCTTCTCGTTCGGAACCGAGCCTTCGAGGATGAGCACGAAGGGCTCGAGTTTCCCCGCCGCGGCGTCGAACCAGAACTTCATGAAGTCGTCGCCGTTCTCATAAGCCAGCACGGGATTGTGCAGATGCACCTTCGGCAGACCGGGGATCGCACCGAGCACGAGGTCTTCGACGCTGGGCTGAGTCGCGGCGGTGATGGATACGGAATCGCCGTCACATCCCAGGCCCGTGGTCATCCAGAGCACATGCACTTCCTTCACATCCGGGGGCCGGTCGGCGTGGATTTGTGGAGTTTGCGTGGGCATAAGGGGGTGCTCCTTTCGGTTTCCAAATTTGACGCATGCCAAGGTGCTGACTGCAGGGTGGAAGAAACCCTTGGCTCTCGTTTATCGTTTGCCTCGCGAAGCGCGGATGCCACTTTTTTCTCAGAAAAATTCCGGCGGCGCCGCCAGCTTAAATCGCGCCGCCAGACCGCACAAATCCTTCGGCGTCGGCACCGGGGGCGGGAGAGCGTCAAAATTTCTTTGGGGCCGCAACATCCGCCGGGGTGCTGCGCCGCGATAGGTAATGCAAATCCTGCCAGCACGGCATCCCCATGAACACCACCGACCTCCCCGAAAATCGCATCGAAAACTTTGGCGGGAACTTCGCGCGCTACGCGCTTGCTCTCATCCTGATCTGGGTGGGCCTGCTGAAGTTTACCGCTTACGAGGCCAAGGCCATAGAGGGCCTGGTGAGCAACAGTTTCCTCTTCGCGTGGGCTTACCAGGCCTTCGGTTTGCAGATGCTCTCCAATCTCATCGGCGTGGTCGAGATCGTCACCGGCCTGCTCATTGCCGCGCGCAAGTTTTCCCCGCTGGCGTCGGTGGCCGGCGGCTGCGGGGCGATCGTGATGTTCTGCCTCACCATGACGTTCGTATTCACTACGCCGGGCGTATGGCAGCCCGGTTACGGCTTTCCGTTTCCCGCGCCGATGCCGGGTCAGTTCCTCGCCAAAGACCTGCTCTTCCTGGCCGTCTCGATCTGGGTCACGGGCGAATCGCTGCGCGCGACGAGGCACCACCGGGTCGGGGCACACGGCAAATACGACGAGCATCGCCGTCCCGTGCTGGCGCACAGTTGAGTTCATGCCGGATGCGATCGTCGCCGGCTCCGGTTGGAATGGGCTGGCCGCGGCGTTCACGCTCGCGCGCGCCGACGGCCATTGGCGGAAGGCGGTGGCGCGCCGGTGGCGAAACGTCAGGAAAACTGTACGGCGTGCTCGCGTAGCGTGCGCACCAGCGACTCGATCATTTCGACGGCTTGCGGCACCGCGGCTCGCACCGGCGCGCTCAGGCCAAGTTCCTCGGCCTCGAGCACCGCGGGTTCGCAGCCGACGAGGTAAAGGCGCCGCGCCTCGCCGCCGAGCGAGCGCACCATTTGCAGGACGCGCACGGGATTCATGCTGTGCGCGTTCACGACTTCATCGGCGGCGGAATCGAGCGCGGAAATATCGGGTTCGATGAGCGAGACGGTGCCCGGCGGCTGCCCGCGAGGCGTGGCGTCGATGAGGATCACCGCGTCGTAGCCATCCATGATCGCGTACGCGAGGTCGTAGCTGCGGATGCCGAAATCCTCGACGCGCACTTCCGCGGGCCACTCGCGCATCAGCAACTCGCGCACGACCCCGCAGCCGAAGGCGTCGTCGCCGAAAAAAATGTTGCCGATGCCCGCGACTAGGATGCGCATCAGTGCGCTCCTTCCCAGGGCTCGACCTCGTCGCTCCCGTAGAAAAAGCGATGCCCCGGCATTCGCGCGAAACCGATGTCCTGGCCGGGATCGTCGGCCACCACGAGGGCGAAGTGGATCGCGCCTTCGACATCCTGCTCGATGCTCTCGATCACCGCGATCTTGCCCGCGAGAATCATGTCCATGGCATCCGCGCGCTTCTTCGGACGAATGCGCACGCGGTCGCCGACGCGGAGGAAAACGCCCGCAACGGTCGCGCCCGCGACCTTCGTCTCGGGATTGAAAAAATCCGCGTCGAGCGCGCGCGTCTCGCGCATTGCGCCGTGCATCCGCAGCAGATGCTCCGGCGGCAGCGACTCGGTGCGTTCGAGGATGCGCCTCGCGTGGGCGTCCACCTCCCGCATCTCGGCCTTCTCCGCGTCGGTCATCGCCAGGATGCGCAGGGTGAGGATTTCATCGATCTCCGCGCCGTCGAAAAGATCGCCCGCGCTCTCCGGCGCGATCTGCGGATAGTCGTACAATATGATCGGGGACGAAAGCATCGTGTCGCGTTCGCGCTTCGCTTCGTCGCCGACGAGCACCGGCCAGACGCCGATATTCTTGCAGGCTGCGGCCGCCGTCGCGTACTCGGCGGGAGGTTCGAGCAAGGAGAGAAATTCGCCGTCGCGGACGTGGAGGATGGTGTGGGTGGAGGCGAAGGTCCGCATCAGGACTGCGTCCTGATCGGCCAGCGCGCTCTCGGCAATCGGCGTGCGATTCACGGCACGCACGGTGATCTTGGCAACGTCCGCTTCCACCGCTTCCACCGAGATTTCGACGACACCCGCCACCGCGTCGTTCCGTCGCCGGATCGCGACCCCCGGAGAAATCTCCGGCTCGCGCGTCTCCGCGGCGGTGAAGGCGAATTCGTGCGTCCGCGATTGTCCCGACAATTCGCGCACGCTCAGCACCGGCACGCGCACGTCGCGCTCGACGGCTTCCTGCCACGTCTGCATCCGCGTTCCTTTCACCTCGCACTCCGCCACGACCGCGCCATCGACCAGCACTTCGCGCCACAGCGGCTGCAAAAAGCGCACGCCGATCTCGACCGCCGCAGCCGCTACACGGACGAGGCATTCGGTCTGGATCGCGCACGGTTCCGCGCCATTCTGCGCGTGGTGGTAAGCCTCGGGATAGATGCGGCCAAAGGTGAACCGCTGCCGGTTTTTCTTCGACGACGCGCGGTAGGGATACAGGATGTAGCCCTCGTAGAGCACTGCCGCGACGACCTGATCGACCAGGGCCGCATTCACGGCTGCGCCTCCGGCGTGGCCGCTGCGACCGGCTCCGGCAGCAGGCGCTCGATCACCTGCTCCCACGTCGGGAGCCCCGCGTCGCGCTTGAAGGCGTAGAGCCGCTCGAAGGTTTCGCGCGGCAGCGAGAGCCACGCGCTGTTCGGGTAATGATGGTCCATCATCTCCTGCCACACGCGCACCGGCATCCGCCAGGCGCACTCCTTTTCCCAGGAGATTTGCTGCGCCTGGAGCCGGCCATCTTCCGACGCGTAGAAGACCGTGCCGGTGAAAAGAAAGAGCAGCGGCACCTCTCCGTCGTCGAGCGCGTGGAAATACTTCGTCGCGGAGACATTGAGATCGTAGGTGCAAGCCACCGGGAGCACGGCCTCGGTGCGGCCCGCGAAGGCGCGCAGCGTGGTGCTCGAGTGCGCCCACAGCCGCGTGCGGAGCGTCTGTCCCCACCGCTCCGGTGTCCCGAAAAGCTCGGCCAGCTTTTCCTTTTCCTCCGCGTCGTAATTTCGCCGCGTCGCCTCGATCTGAATCTGCGCCTGGAGCATCGCCGAATGCACCTGCTGCGTCGCTGGCGAGTTCGTTACCTCCAGCTTGAAATGCAGCAGCGGCGCCAGCCCATGCTCCGCGGGCTCGACACCCATCACGCGGAATCCCAGTTCAGGCACTCGCCACCTCCTCGGCCTTCGAGCGTTCCCTGAGCCGCGCAAAAAAGCCGCCGATCTCACGCCAGACGTCAGCCCCGCCCGACAGCCCGTGCCAGTGCAGCCGGATCAGCCCGACCAGTTCGAAGCACACATCGATCGGCGCGATGAAATACTCGCGCGCCTCGCCGACGCGATTGATGAGCAGCGCCTCCACATCCGGCGCCATTCGCGCGAGCGCCGGATTTTGCTCGGCCAAAGTCTGCCACGCATCGAGCCGCAGCAGCGATTCCGTGACGCCGGCCGGCCCCGGGTACAGCGCCGTGAGTTTTCCCGCCACCGAATCGTGGAAAAGGAAGACGAGATTGATCGGCAGCGCGAGGTCGTCCCACAGCGCGTCCTCGATGCGAAAATCCGCCAGCACTCGCGCATCTCGCGGGATCAGCCTGAACCGGCCATCGACCACATCGCTGAATCGCAGCGCGCACGGATCGCACGCACAGGCGATCTTTCGATTCGCCACCTCGAGCAGATGCCGATGCTCCCGCGCCAGTCCCAGCCCGCACAATCCACAACGCTCCACCGCCCCCCGCGGGCGCACAAACCGCCGCAGGGCGGCGACCGAGCTTGTGTTCGCATTCATCGGTGGCAGCGACGCGAGATTGGTTCATCCCCCTGCAGTCGTCCCAGGCGCCGCCACCGATTGTCACTGCTGGAGATCGCGATCATGGCGCAATCGTAATGCGGCCCGCATCGCTGTCCAGAACCCGCTTCCCTCAGCCGGAGGTGAACACCCCAGACCCTTCGATTGCCGGCATTGTCATCAACCCTCGATGACGCTTTGGGCTGCTGGTTCCCAACTACCGAACCCCACGACGATCCAATGAAGCACTCCACCACCTCATCGTCATCACGGTCCACGCGGTCGTCGCACGTTTGTACGTCGCCTGCCGCTTCGCGGTATCGGATTGGGGAGCACTACCTTGACGGCGCGCAGCGCGGAATGAAATCGAGGGTCGAGTTCACGTCTGGTGTGATATTGAAGCTCACGCGACTGCGTCAACGATTCCCGTCGGCGCTGGTTCCGCCGAACCGACGTGGCCGCGCAGCGGCGACATCATTTCGAAGGCGGGACGGAGGGGAATTCTTCGGCGTTGGGAACGACAGGCGCAGCGGCAGTGGAGCCACAGCGGACAGCAGTCCTTCCGGGACCGAGTTCAGCCCCACTTTCAATCACGCCCAAATGAAGGGCGGCGAAAGAATTCTGTTAACCTTCCTCCGCTGATGGCCATTTGCCTTCGTGCAGCCTCGGGCGCAGCTTCTCCTCACCCACGGCCACGACCTTGGCGAACCGCACTGGCAGATCCTCAACGATGGGCGGCTGTTCTTTTCGGTGAAGGAGGACGAGCCGAGACGCAGGAAAGTCAAAAAGCATCCGTTTTACTCGCCGCCGATCTGGAGCGCCGCGCGCAACGGCCAGTGGCTCATGCTCGCCGTGACCTTCGATCGCGAGGCGAAGCAGGTGACTCATTACCTCAACGGCACCCCTCTCAGCACCGAAGCTATCCCGGAGGAAAATCTGGCCGCCACGCCAGTGCTCAACATCGGCAATGCCTCCATCGGCAACTGGAGCGAGCCCGCCTACCGCCAGGACGCGGAGTTCGCAGTGCGGAATCTCAACGGCAGCATGGACGAGTTCATGATGTTCTCCGCCGCGTTGAGTGCCGACGAAATCAAACTATTTAATCCGGCAATATGACAGCGCCGCACTGCACCTGCGTGAAGGCGGTGGACTCTTGGCGCTATCACATTGCCGGATTAATAATCTATGAGCATGGAAAACCGTAGCTCCTTCATTTGCCGCCTCGCACTCGCGCTGTTCTTCGGCGTCAGCGCCTCCTTCGCGGCGACGCCGGAGCGCCCGAACATCGTCCTCATCATGGCGGACGATCTCAGCCACCGGAGTCTCGGCGCGTATGGCGCGGTGAATTTCGAGACGCCGCATCTCGACCGGCTCGCGGCGGGTGGAATGCGTTTCGAGCATTGCTATTCGCTGCCGCTCTGCACGCCATCGCGCATCGCGCTGATGACCGGCCAGCACAACGGGCGCAATCATGTGGACACGATGTATCTGGAAAAAAGCCAGCGCAGCTTCGGCGATGCGGCGAAGGAGGCGGGTTACGCGACCTGCCTCGTCGGCAAGTGGAAGCTCATGGGCAAAGGCAAGGCGTCGCTGCCGGATGGCTTTAGCTTCGACGAGTATTGCGTGACCGAGGGCCGCCGCGCGAACGGCGCGCGCTACAAGAATCCGGAGATTCTCCGCAATGGAAAACTCATGAAATACAGTGGCGGCGAATACGGGCCGGATGTGGTGCGCGACCACGCGCTGGATTTCATCGAGCGGCACAAGGCCAGGCCCTTCCTGCTTTACTACCCGATGGTGCTGGTTCACTCGCCCTATGGGCCGGTGCCAGGCTCGCCAGGCTATGCCGCTGCGGATGCGGAGACGGACGAAAAAGCTAACTATCCCGCGATGATCCGCCGCATGGATGACAACGTGGGCAGCATCGTCGCGAAGCTCGACGCGCTCGGTCTGCGGGAACGAACGCTGATTTTTTTCACCGGGGACAATGGCAGCAAGAAGGCGGTGGAGATGAAGCTGAAGGACGGCTCGACCTATCCGGGGGGCAAGGGCAGCACGAGTGATCGCGGCGTGCATGTGCCGCTGATCGTGAAGCAGCCTGGCCGCGTGCCCGCGGGCGTGAGCGATGCGTTGGTGGACTTCACGGATTTCCTGCCGACGGTCGCGGAGATCGTCGGCCAACCGCTTGCGAAAGAGTTTCCATGCGACGGACGGAGTTTTCTGCCGCCATGCCTTGGCAAAGCGCAACCGCAGCCGCGCGAGTGGATCTACCAGTGGTTCGCCAACAACCCCAAAGTGGACAAGGTCGTGGAAACCGTCTTCGACCGCGACTTCCGGCTCTACGGCGACGGACGCTTTTTCAAATGGTCGTCCGACTTGGATGAAACCAAGCCTCTCAATCCCGCAACGCTGACCGGAGATGACAAGGCCGCGCACGCGAAACTCCAGGCTGGGCTCAAGGCAAGCCGCGCCGGATTCGAGCGTCCCTCATCGAACTGAAACGCCCAACATTTCAGGATATGAAACACCAACTCCTCGCGCGCTGCTGATGTCGTCGTTCGTTTTTCCACACTCATCTTTGGCAGCGCAGCCGCATGGCCTCCTCATCGCGATTGATGACCTGCGACCCGAGATGAGTGCTGACGGCGTGCCCGGGCGAAACCCTTCAAACAGCAGGCGTGCTGGTGTCGAAATAGCGAGCGTCATCCCATGAACCTCCCGTGCTCACTCGGAGAATATCTTCTCGATGGACTGCCCAAACAGCCGCGCGATCTTGAAGGCCAGCGGCAGGCTGGGGTCATACTTCTCCGTCTCGATGGCGTTGATGGTCTGGCGCGAGACGCCGAGCTTGTCGGCGAGGTCGCCCTGCGACCATTGCCTTTTCGCGCGCAGTTCGCGGAGGGAGTTTTTCATGCGGCGGGAGAGTCGGTGGGCGGTTTCCGCGATGGATCAGTCGTAGCGTCGGCTGGACACCAGCAGGCCGAGCAGCGAGAGCGCGGCTATCGCCAGTGCGAGCGTGCCGGTGGTCCAGCGGAAGTCCGCCAGCAATCCGCAGTGCCGCAGCACGTCCACCGCGACCGCAGCCGCGATGACGCCCGGCGGGATGAAGGCCAGCGCATCGAGGAACACGCGCAGTTGCAGCTCATCCATCGTCCGCCTCAGCGCGCGCAGCAGGGCGCGAAACCACAGCACCCACGGCACGAACGCCGCCGCGACCAGTCCGTAGCGCAGCGGCACGGGCAGTTCGACTCGTTTCAAGCACTCGCTGGCCGCAATCGCGGCGAGGACACACGCGATGGCGTAGAGACTCATCGTGGCCCATGGGAAGCGCTTCGTAAGCGTGCGGATTTTGTCGGTCATGGCAGGTTCGGTTGGTTGAGTTGTGATGGGCGCATCTTGTAAAGCATCCTTGTCATGTGTCAAGCACTCTTTACACGCAATTTTGAAACTAAAATGAAATCCACACTCCTCACACTGCTCAGCCTCGTCGCCTCCACCCTCCATGCCGCCGCCGAGCAGCCCAATATCCTCTTCATCGCGATTGACGACCTGAGGCCCGAGATCGGTGCTTATGGCGTGAACCGCGCCATCACGCCGAACATCGACAAGCTCGCGGCAACGAGCGTGCGCTTTGATCGCGCGTATGTGACTTATCCGCTCTGCCTGCCCTCGCGCGCTTCGTTGCTCACGGGGCGGCGCATCGACTACTCCGGCGAAGGCAAAAAGCGCGGCTTCCCGGAACTCCTCGCATTGCAGCAGACTTGGCCGGCCACTTTCCGCAAGGGAGGATACTGGACCGCTACCTCCGGCAAGGTCTATCACGGCAGCGTTCCGAAAGTGGACACTGCTGCATGGGATGTGCCCGGCGAGATGTGGCGCAATGATTTCAAGGACTGGTCGCCCGAGCTGATGAAGAAAGTCGTGGCCGAAGGCGGCCCGAAGGAAGTCGTCGAGGAGTTTCGCAAGAAGGGCGGCGGACAGGGATCGCTGATGTGGATGGTCGTGGACGGCGAGGACGAAGTGCTCACCGACGGCCAAACCGCGAGCATCGTCAGCGGCTACCTGCGCGACCGGCCCCAGGGCAAGCCCTTCGTCATCTGCGCCGGATTCAGCCGCCCGCACATGCCCTGGATCGCGCCGAAGAAATACTTCGACCTTTACGCGAACGCGAAGATCGGGCTGCCGCCGATCCCCGCCGGGACCAGCCGCGAGATCCTGAAGGAAGATCGCGGCGCTGGCGTGAGCAAAGACGCCGCGCAGTGGAATGAAGGCGTGACCGACGACATGGCGCGTGAGCTGATCAAAGGCTATCTCGCCAGCGTGTCGTATGCCGATGCACAAGTCGGGCGCGTGCTCGCCGCACTGGAAGCATCAGGCCAGGCGGACAACACCATCGTCATCCTCTGGGGCGACCACGGCTACCACCTCACCGAGCATGGCCTGTGGCGGAAGAACACGATCTACCACATTGCGAATCGCATCCCGCTGCTCATCCGCGCGCCCGGCAAGTCGCCCGGCGTCTGCCAGCGCATCGTCGAGACCATCGACCTTTATCCCACGCTGCTCGCGCTCACCGGCGTCTCCGGCGACGGTCTCCGACTCGATGGCCACAGCCTCGTGCCGCTGCTCGACAAGCCCGACGCCGCGTGGCCGCATGCCGCCTTCATCCACGCGGGAAAAGATCACGGCATGGTCACCGACCGATACCGCTACTCCCTTTCCGGCAATGGATCGGAGAAGCTCTTCGATCTCAAAGCCGACCCCGACGAATGGCGCAATCTTGCCGCCGATCCCAAGCAAGCCGACCGCGTCCGCGAGATGCGAGCCGCGGTCGCCGCAGCATGGAAAGGCGACGTCGTGCAGGTTCCTCCCGCTGGCACGGAAGCCCCGAAGAGAAGGAAAAAAGCCAAGTCAGCCGACGAGTGACCCGCGCTGGCCTCGTGGCGGGATTCTGAAAGTTCGGCTGCTAAGTTCTTCGCGGATTTCCGCATTGCTCCCATGCCGTCCCCGGAGCAAACCGCGCTCGTTCAGCGTCTCTTCGTCCAGAACATGATCGCCGTGCGCGGCTTTGTCCTCGCGCTCATGCCGGATTTCAGCCGCGTGGATGATGTCGTGCAGGAGACCTTCCTCACCGTCACGGCGAAGGCGGCGGACTTCCGGGTGGGGACGAATTTTCGTTCGTGGGCCTTTTCCATCGCGCGCTTCAAAGTGCTCGAAGCGGCGCGGCGACCGGGCGCGGCGGAGACGCTGCTCGATCCCGAAGTCCTCGAAGCGCTCTGCGCGACTGAGGCCGGCGAACCAAGGCTGGATGAGCATTTGCGGGCGCTCACCGGCTGCCTCGCGCAACTCGCGCCGCAGGCGCGGCGGGCCATCGAACTGCGCTACCA
>JBGSYE010000678.1:0-6975 GCA_041751075.1 Chthoniobacteraceae bacterium | reverse complement strand
GCTGCGTGCTGAGCCGCGCCCACGAGCGGACCCTCCGCCCGCTCCCCAACCGCCGGCGGTCACGGGGGCTGCTTGGCGAACCGCTGTGCGCGGGCCTGCTCCGCCCATCATTCCACCGGAGCAGGCCCGTGCTCGCTCAGCATACAACTGCGGTAAGGCAAAGCAGCGGCCCGCAAGCAAGGGACGGCAGTGGGGTCAGAGCGAGAATATGACAATCGGACAATGCATTCTGCGGTTGGTCCAGGCGTGGCTATGGTTGTGCGGTGAACGGGAAGCCATCGGCCTCGACTCGCCGACCGGTCTGTCGGTGGCGACGATCCTGTGGACATCCAGAGTTCCGATGTCCCTCGGGCTAATGTCCTCGGCAAAACTCGTTCCAGCTTGTGCCGAGGGCCGCGCGAATCCGGCAGAGAGTCGCAAACGCGGGACCTTGTGCCCACTCTCCAGGGCCTGCCAGTATTTCAGGGAAAGCCCGCTGCGCTCGGCTTGCTCCTGAGTCCAGCCTTTTGCCTGGCGGGCGGCGGTGAGGTTGCGACCGAGAAGGTGATAGGCGCGGGCCGACTTTGGCATCGGCGAGCGTCCAGTGCCCACGGTCGGCGGAACACCAGCCAATAGACGTCATTCGCTTGCCTTCGCCTGGCGCGCTCCAACCCCTGGCCCGCATGTCCTCCACGCTCCTGCCTGCCGACACCCGGGATGCGCTGGCCAACTCGTCCCGCCGGGTCGAGACGGTGGCGGCGTTGGCGCTGGGCAGTGCCCGAGCGGCTGCCGGGCGAGCCGCTCGACTGGGAAGTAGTGGGAGAGGCGGCGCGGATGGATCGGCGAGGAGACGGCGCGGCTGCGCGATCTGCTCCGGCCATTCATGGAGCGGGAGAATCAAGGGGGAGGGTCAAAGCGAGAACACGCGATTCGCAAGCGCTGCGTCAGCGGCAATCGTTGCTTCTGCGATGCGCTCACTCCGGCGGCGCGACGCCTTCCGCCTCGAAAAGCTGCCGGAGGAAGAGCAGGTCCGGGCGATCCTTCTCGCGGTGAGTGTGCCGTTTCATCCGCCAGAGCAGGCGCGGCGAGGCGAAGGGGATGGGGACGCCTTGCACTTCGCGCACGACGATCTCGCGCGCCGCTTCCGCGTACTCGATCCCGCTGGCGGCGCCCATCAGATCGACGAGGACTTCGTCGGAGACGCGGCAGACGATGTGCCGGGCAATGTCTCCGGGATCGAGTTGGAGGACGGCCTTGTCGGACAGAATTTCCAGCGCGTGGAAGACTTTCCATTCATTCTCGAGAGCGGCATCCACGAGCAGGTCGATGTCGCCCGTCAGGCGCGGGTAGCCAGCCTGAATGATGGCGAAGCCGCCGCAGACGAGATAACGCGCGCCGAGTTCATTCAGCCGCCGGCAGATGGCGGCGAGATCCTCCTCTTGCGGCGGGCGGGACGTCAGCTCGTCCGGCTCCGGGTCAGATGCTTCATCAGCCATGCGTCAGCTTCTTCGTGGGAATGGAAACGATAAACTCCCTTCGGCACGCCCTTGTGGCCAAAGGTCGCCGCCAGTTGCGCGCCGGTTTTCTGCAATCCCATGCCGTAGGCGAAGGCATCGCGTGGCGGCGTCCGCCGGCCCACGGTCTTGCCGATGTTTTCTTCGAGGTTGATGACGGTTTTCATGAACGGGGAGACGGTAGCCGCGGGCTGTGCGGGGCACAATGCCGGACCTCGGACTCGCGTAGCGAGCAGCCTGGAAGGCATGCTCGCTCTACTTGATGATCCCGCGCGGGCTGTGCGTGACGAAGGCGAGGATGCTCTGGACTTCCGGCGTCTCCGGGAGGTCGCTGCGGATTTGCTCGGTGGCTTGCTGGAGATTCAGCTTGCTGCGGTAGATGAGCCGGTAGGCTTCCTTCACGCAGCGGTGCGCGTCCTCGCTGAAGCCGTGGCGTTCGAGTCCCACTTTGTTGTAGCTGCGGACTTTGGCGGGATTGCCGTCGGCGATCATGAAGGGCGGCACATCCTGCACGATCTTCGAGCAGCCCCCGGTGAGCGCGTGCCGGCCGATGCGGCAGAACTGATGCACCGCGGTGAGCCCGCCGATGACGGCGTGATCGCCCACTTCGACGTGGCCGGCGAGGGTGCCGTTGTTGGAGAAGATGACGCTGTCGCCGACGATGCAGTCGTGCGCGATGTGGGTGTAAGCGAGGAAATTTCCGCCGCTGCCGATGCGGGTCACGGAGTCGGGCGCGGTGCCGCGATGCACGGTCACGAATTCACGGAAGCTATTGCCGTCGCCGACGACGAGGTGGGTGGGCTCGCCGACGTATTTCAAATCCTGCGTCTGCTGACCGAGGCAGGCGAAGGGGAAGAATTGGTTGCCGCTGCCGATCGCCGCCGGGCCGTGGAGGCTGACGTGATGGGCGAGCCGGCAGCCGGCGCCAAGTCGCACGCCTGCGCCGATCACGCAGTATGGGCCGATCTCGCAATCCGCTCCGATCTCCGCGCTTGGGTCAATGACCGCCGTGGAATGGATGCGCTCGCTCATAGAAAGGCAGAAGGCAGAAGGCAGAAGGCAGGAGGAAAAGCCGGGCCGTCGCCCAAGAGCAGACCGCGCGAGCAGGCGGTGGATTTCTGCCTTCTGCCTTCTGTCTTCTTCATTTCCTACGCATCCACCACGCCAAAGAGCATCTCCGCTTCGGAGACGACCTCGCCATTGACGATGCAGCGGCCGCGGCATTTGGCGATGGCTCGCTTGCGCTGGGTCATCTCGACTTCGATGAAGATCGTATCGCCGGGCGCCACGGGCTTTCGGAATTTCACGTCGTCCGCGCTCATGAAGTAGCCGATCTTTCCGGCGTAGCCGGGGGTGCGCAGCAGCAGCACGCTGCCGACCTGCGCCATGGCTTCGAGCTGGAGCACGCCGGGCATCACGGGGTGGCCGGGGAAGTGGCCCTGGAAATACTGCTCGTTCATCGTCACGGATTTTACGCCGGTGCATTTGTTTTCCCCGTCCAGCGAGACGATGCGGTCCACCATCAGAAAGGGGTAGCGATGCGGGAGCAGCTTCATCACGTCGTTCACGTCCAGCACGGTGCCGCCCTTCGGCGTGACGGATGGCGGCACCAGCGCCATGGCCTTCGCGTGCTGTTTCGCGATCGCCTTGCACAGCTCGGCATTCGGCCCGTGCCCCGGACGCACGACGATGACGTGCCCGCGGATGGCCCGCCCGAAGAGCGCGAGGTCGCCGACGATGTCGATGATCTTGTGGCGCACGAACTCGTCCTTGAACCGCAGCGGTTCCTTCGAGAGCACGGATTCGCCGCGGATGACCACCGCATTCTCGAGGCTCCCGCCTTGGATCAGCCCCTTGTCCATGAGCGGCTTCACGTCTTCGTAGAAAACGAAGGTACGCGCGGGAGCGATCTCCTTTTCGTAAATGGCGGGCGTGATCTCGGTGGAGTAAAACTGGGTGAAGCGGCCTTCGGGGCCGATCTGCGTGCAGGAAATCCGGAAGGCATTGTCCGGCACGACCGTCATGAGCGAGCCGCTCTTGGTCTCGATGTGGATCGGCTCGGTGATCTCATACACCGCGCGCGGCACGGGCTGCTCCTCAAGGCCCGCCTTGCGGATCATTTCCACGAAAGGCCGCGCGCTGCCGTCGCAGATCGGCGGCTCATTGGCGTCCATCTCGATGATTGCATTGTCCACGCCGAGCCCGGCGAGCGCCGAGAGGACGTGCTCGACGGTGTGCACTTTGGCGCTGCCCTCGGCGATGGTCGTGGCGCGCTCGACGGTCTTCACATGGTCGATCCGGGCGTCGATGGTCGGTTCATCGGCGAGGTCGGTGCGTTTGAATTTCCAACCATGCCCCGGCGGCGCGGGCCGCAGGGTCAGGGTGACTTTCCCTCCCGTGTGCAGCGACGAACCGTTGAGGCTGGTGGCTGTGGCGAGAGTGTGTTGGTGGGCAGTCATGAAATGGAACGAGCGTGGCGCTTTATGCGCGACGCTCAAGGGCGCGACAAGCCAGGAGAAGGCGGCGCTTGTAGAGCGAGTGTGGCGACAGCCCACTCGCTAAACCGAAAGCGCGTCGAAATAGCGAGTGGCCTGTCGGCACACTCGCTCTACGGCCTCAGTCCTTCCCCACCACCGGAAAGAGCAGCGAGTCCACATAGCGCTGGGTGCTCTTGCGGAGGCGCTCGACCATGATGCGGCCGATCGCGATGAGGAATTTGAAGGCCGCCGTGGGATACACGCCGGCCACGGCGGAGATCACCGCCTGGGTGATCTTCAAAAGCACGCACTCCTCGAGCGCCTGCACATCGGCGGAGCGCGGCCCTTCATCCACGAGCGCGATCTCCCCGAAGAAATCCCCCGGCTTCAGCGTCGCCAGCTCGATGGTGTGCCCGTCCTTGCGATGGACCACGCGGGCCTTGCCCTTCACCACGATGTACATGCAGTCGCCGGGATCGTCCTGCTTCACGATCACGTCGCCAGGCTTGGCGGTGATGGGATCGGTGAGTTCGAGGAACTGCTGCAACTCTTCACTCGTGAAATCCTCGAAGAGGGCCTTGGCCTTGAGGATCTCCATCGACTCGGCAGTAATGCTCATGGGTTGGGTGAAAGGATGCGACCGTCGCGCAGGCGGATGCGCCGGTGGGCGAGACGCGCGACCTCTTCGCTGTGCGTCACGACTACCATCGTGGTGCGGCGCTGAGAAGAAATCTTTTGCAGCAACGCCAGCACTTGCTCCGCGCTGGCGGAATCGAGGTTGCCCGTGGGTTCGTCGGCGAGCAGCACCTGCGGCTCGTGGACCAATGCCCGGGCGATGGCCGCACGCTGCATCTGCCCGCCGCTGAGCTGATGGGGAAAATGCGCGGCGCGATCCGCGAGCCCCACGAGCTCGAGGAGCGCTGCTGCTCGCTGCTGTGCCATGCGCAACGGCTCGCCGGCGAGGAGCAGCGGCAGGCAGACATTTTCCAGCACGGACATCGTCGGCAGCAGGTGGAAGAACTGAAACACGATCCCAAGCCGCCGCCTGCGGAACTCGGTGAGCTCCGCCTCCGTCGCCCGATGCAGCGCGAGCCCCGCGACTTCGACCTCGCCGCTCGTCGGCGTATCGAACGCGCCGATGAGATGCAGCAGCGTGCTTTTTCCACAGCCGCTCGGCCCAGTGATGGCGACGCACTCCTGCGGCGCGATCTCGAGCGAAACGTCGTCCAGCGCGGCGACGGACGCGCTGTAGCGGCGCGTGACTCGACTCAGGCGGATGGCGGGCGCGGCGGATTCGGACATCGGCAGTGCCGCGGCCTGCACGCCAGCTTACGATTCCTTCGGCTCCGCGCCCAGCGAATCGGGCGGTTCGGGCGCCATCGCTTTCCGCAGCGCCGGCACTTGCTTCAGGAGGGTCTCAAATTTCACGCCGGTGAGCGCCTCGAGCACGGGCGGGAGCTGCGCGATGATCTGCGTCACATCGCCGGTCACCTTGCTCGCGCCGCCGCCGCCGTCGCCGCTGTTGATCACGATCATCTTCTCCATCTTCGCCAGCGGCTCGCTCACTTTCGCGGCGATGTCGGGCAGCACGCGGACGATCAGCTCGATGATCGCGGCCTCATTGTACTGCTTGTAGGATTCGGCTTTCAGGCGCATCGCCTCGGCGGTCGCGCTGCCTTGCGCTTCGATGATCGCGGCTTCGGCGAGACCCTTGGCTTTGTTCGCCTCGGCTTCGGCGATGCCGGCGGCCTTGGCCACGTCGGCCGTCGCGAAGCCCTTGGCCTTGGATGCGGCAGCGGCGCCGGCGGCCTCGGTTTCGAGCTGGAATTTGGTCGCATTCGCCAGCGTCTCGACGCGGTAACGCTCGGCGTCGGCGGGCTTCTGCACCATGGCTTCGAGCTCGCGCTGCTTGCGCAGGATTTCCTGCTGCTGGAGTTCGATCTGTTTCTGCTTCTCGACGATCGACACCTGCACTTCCTCCGCCTTCACGAGCTGCCCGGTCTTGAATTTCTGCAGGTCGTAGGCGAGGTCGGCCTCGGCGTTTCGCTGGTTCACCGCCGCGTTGTATTGCGCGAGGTTGGTCTGGTAGTCGCGGTTCGCCTCGGCGATCCGCGTGTCGGCCACAAACTTCGCCTCCTGCCCGGCCTGCGAGGCTTGCGACGACTTGATCATCGCGTCGCGGTCCGCCTCGGCTTGCGCGATCTGCGCGTCGCGTTTCACCTGCGCGATCCGCGGCTTGCCGAGCGCTTCGAGATAGCCCTGCGCATCTTTGATGTCGCGGATGGTGAAACTCACGATCCCGAGTCCCATGTTCGCCATGTCGCCGGCGGCCACTTCCTGCACCTTCTGCGCGAATTGATCGCGATTCTGGTAGATGTCCTCGACCGTCATCGTCCCGAGGATGGCGCGCAGATGGCCTTCGAGCGTCTGAGTGGCGATGTTCTTGATCTCGTTCACCGCTTTGCTGAGGAACTGCTCCGCCGCCGTGGCGATCGAGACGTCGTCTCCCTTCACCTTGATCTGCGCCACGCCGTCCACCTTCACGGGCACGCCTTTGCTGGTATAAACCTCCGGCGTCATCACGTCGATCGTCAGCAACTCGAGCGAGAGCACGTCGGCCTTTTCGATCACCGGGATGATGAAGGTGCCGCCGCCTTTCACGATGCGGAAGCCGCGGATGCGCGTCTGGCCATCCACGTCGGCGAAGCGATGCTTGCGGCCCGAGACGACGAGCACTTCGTTCGGCCCGACCTTGGTGTAGCGCGCGGCCCAGACGCCGGCGAAGAGGAAGATGACGACGAGAATGCCGACGACAGCCGCGCCGGCCGCCGCGAATCCGCCGAAGAGCTCGGCGACGGGGAGGAGTTCAGACATGGGTGACATAAAATTGAGTGCCGACGATGCGCACGATGCGGACCGTGGCGCCCGCGGCAATCGCGCTCCCGCCATCCGCCCGCGCCGGCGCGGTGTAGCGAGAGCCCGCCTGCACGTAGCTGATCTCGCCG
>JBGSYE010000677.1:0-11261 GCA_041751075.1 Chthoniobacteraceae bacterium | reverse complement strand
GGCCAGCCGCTCATTCATCGTCGCTCCCTCCGCGCCCGAGTTTCGTCTTCACGCTGGCGATGATCGGCACGACCTTGTCCAACTCGAAGTTCCGCTCGACGCTGAACAGCGTGTGCCGAGCGGTGTGGAACTCCTTCGTGGGTTTGATGGTCGCCTTCGCAGAAAGAGCCGCACTGGCTCCATGCCGAGCAAACAACTCCTGCAATTCCCCGAGCAGCAACTCCACGGCGGTGTCCGGGATGAGGTCACCTTTTATTTTCAACTCAAAGGACTGCTTAAAATACCGTGCCGCGTGCTCCCCCGCGAGCCGGGTGATGGCGGGTTCATCGCTGGTGCCCCGGTAGGAGTTGCTGAAGCCGACACGGACCGATTTCCCGTCAGCGCTCCGGGCCTCCACTGACGACGCCACGACATGCTGGCCGTGGTAGTGGGTGAAGTAGAACGGCTTGGCGATGGCGATCAGTTCGCCCTTTTCAAGTTGGAGAGCTCCCTCAAGGGCTTCGACTTGGGCGCTCTTATCGAGGATGCTGGTGACCAGTTCTCCGACTTGCCCATCGGGATCGGGCAGCAGCGGATAGGCTTTGCTCGATTTGCTGGCCGGTGTCTGGGTGGCGAACCCGGCGAGGCTGACCTTCTTCAAGGCAGGCGCGGATGCATTTGATTCTGCGGCAGCGGTGGCTGCGTTGGTGGTGTTCAATTTTTTCATGGTGTTTCTCATTTGTGTTTTGGGCCGCTCCCTGCGCGAACGGCGTAGGGGCGCGGCGAAAATTGGTGGGGGGGCAGGAGAAAAGCGCCTGCCCAACGTCTGCGAGAGAGTCACAGACCTGAAGATTCCTCGTGGCGGAATCCGATGTCCGGGAATAGATGCCGGACGGCGATCGCCGGGCTCCATCGCATGAAGCCAGCGTTCGTTCCGGCGTAGCCTCAGCGCCTTCGCGAGAGTTCCCCGGCACGAAGTTGCCCTTAGAGCACGAGCCGCAGCCTGGACCGGACGGGAAACGAAAGAGAGAAAATCAAGCGTGCTACGCAGGCGCTATGCATTCCGCACGCCTGCCGAACTCCCATTAAACAGAGCCACCAGCATATGCTTAACTGATAGCGCTTTACGCGCGATTCAGAGCAGTGCCGGCGGAGGGGATCGAACCCACACTCCCTTGCGGGAACCGGATTTTGAGTCCGGCGCGTCTGCCAGTTCCGCCACGCCGGCCGGGCGAAGCGCGGAAAGTAGGAGGCGCGTCCTACGATTGCAAGCTCCGCGGCGGGCCGAGGATTTCGCGCAGGATGAGGGCGGTGCGCACGTTGGCGGGGGAGCGCAAAGTGGCGCGGACCGTGCCGGCATCGGTGACGATCAATCGCTCGGGGAGCGGCGTATCCGCGAGCCGATCGACGGTCGGGATGGCGGAGATTTCCGCTACAAGGGTCTCGAAGTCTCCGTGGGGATCGGCGGAAACGCGGGAGCTGACGGTCTCAAATTCGGGCACCGTCCTTGTCTGCAATTCATGAAAGGGAACGTGCTCGACCGGTTCGGGCGTGGCGTCCTCTTCGTGGAATGAATACTCGGGGGGCGGCAGCGGCGGAGGCAGCGGCCGCGGAGCCAAGCGCGCTCGCTGCGAAATCGGTGGAGCCGCGGGCGTCTCCGGTGCGTCGCCCGGCACTCCGAGGGCTTCGAGGAAGCGCCGCATCCGGTCCGCCTCGGGATCGGCCGATGGCGGCGCGTCTCTGCGCGGAGGGGTCGCCGTCGTGTCCGCCTCGGGAGGAGGCGCCTTGCCTTCCTTCACTTTGTTCGCCAGCCAGTTGATCAGCCCGAAGACGAGCATGACCACGAGGAAGATGTAGTCCCCTCCGCCGGCGGCGAGCGTGATCATCGCGCCGCGTCCTGGCCGCGATCCGTGCCGGCGATGGATTCGCGCATCTGGGTGTCGGATTCGACGTTCTTCATCTTCACGTAATCCATGATGCCCATATTCCCGGAGCGGAAGGCGGCGGCCATGGCCTCGGGCACCTGGGCTTCGGCTTCGACGACTTTGGCGCGCATCTCCTGGGTTCGGGCTTTCATCTCCTGCTCGACGGCGACGGCGGCGGCGCGACGCACTTCGGCCTTGGCCTGGGCGACGCGTTTGTCGGCGTCGGCCTGCTCGGCCTGGAGTTTCGCGCCGATGTTTTCGCCGATGTCCACGTCGGCGATGTCGATGGAGAGAATCTCGAAGGCGGTGCCGCTATCGAGCCCTTTGGCGAGCACGGTCTTGGAAATGCGATCGGGATTTTCGAGCACGAGCTTGTAGCTGTCGGCGCTGCCGATGGCGCTCACGATGCCTTCACCGACGCGGGCGATGATGGTCTCCTCGGTGGCGCCGCCGACGAAGCGATCGAGATTGGAGCGCACCGTCACCCGGGCGCGCGCCTTCACGCCGATGCCGTCCTTGGCCACGCCGTCGATGGTGGACTTGCCAGTCGCGGGGTTAGGGCAGTCGATGACTTTCGGATTGATGCTGGTGCGCACGGCTTCGAGCACGGTCTTGCCGGTGCCCTTGGTGGCGAGGTCGATGGCGCACGCGCGGTCGAAGTCGAGTGCGATGCCGGCTTTGTCCGCGGCGATCAGGGCGAGCACCACTTCATTCACATTGCCGCGCGCGAGGTAGTGGGCTTCGAGCGGGTCGGTGGAAAGCTGGATGCCGGCTTTGACGGCGGTGATGCGGCTATCGACGATCAACGCCACCGGGACTCCGCGCAGCCGCATCGCCACCATGTTTCCCAATCCGACGTAGGCACCGGCGATCCACGCACGGACAAAGATGCCGAGGAAATTGAAGAGGATGATCGCGACGACGAGGACGATCAGCCCGATGACGCCGAGGACGACGCTGGAGGTGGCGGCCAGCGGGAGGGTGAACGGGAAGAGGGCAGCCACAGGGATGGAGATCATCACCGGTGCTTAGCGCCCCGGTGCGCGCGTGGCAAGCGTGCAAGGGGGGAGCTGTCAGTGTTCAGTGTTCCGCGGATGGGCGCCGAAGGGCCAGACTCCAATCGGACCACTGATGACTGAATGCTGAATGCTGTCCCCCTACCTCGGCTCGTCGCCGACGAAGAATTTCTTCAACTGATCGCTGCGGCGCTCGAAGCGCTTGCCGAGCCGGTGGAAGAAGTCCTCCACGCTGCGGAATTTCTCCCCGCGCTCCGAATATCGACCGTTCGAAACGGGCGGCAGATCCTCTCGATCGCGGCCCGCGTAGTAGGCGTCGTCGTCGGTCCTGCTCCGCGTGGAGCGGGGCTCCGGCGCGCGACCCGCGTCGCTCTGGAAACTGCGATCGAGGACCGCACCGCTATCCGCCGCGATGACCATCCGGCCCGTCGAGCGCGAGCCATCGAAAAGATCCACCTGCCACACCGGAGCGCCGCCGCCGGTGCCGGCTTTGAGGAGATATTCCAGCCGGCTGAAGACAATGCCCTGCTCCTGCGTTTCCTGATTCACGATGGTGAAGACGCCGTCGGAGTCGAGGTTGAGCTGGCCGAAATTCATCACCCCTCCATAGGAGCGGCCGGTCGGCGTTCGCTGGGCGATGACGCGTCCGCGTTGCACCTCATATTCCCGCAAGCCCCCGCGAGCCTGCGGCTCCTCGACGGTGATCTTCCACACGTCGGGCTGCGGGGTGCCATTGCGGCCGCGCACTTCGAGCACGCGATTCAGCGTGGTGCGATCCTTTTTCCCGACGACGCGGAGGGCGGTGTAGGCGGTATCGGCAGCATGCGCCGCGAGTGGAGCGAGCAGAGTGCAAAGGGCGAGCAGGTGGACTTTCATTGGCGTGACGATGCGAGGGTTGGAAAAATTTGGCGAGCGCGAAACGAGCACACCGGGAATTCGCGCGGATCGCTACGGCTTCGCTGAGAAACAGTACACGGCGCCGTCTTCCGCACCGACGACGATGCGGCCATCGGCGACGGCGGGCGAGGCCGTGACGGGCGCTCCGATCTCGTAGGCCCAGCGCTCCTTGCCATCGGCGAGTCCGACACCGTAGAGACGGCCGTCGCCGGAGCCGACGACGATCACGTCGCCGCAGACGACGGGGGAGCTCTCCACTTCCCCACGGGTCTGGAAGGTCCAGACGCCTTTGCCGGTCGCCCGGTCGATGCAGTGCAGGCGTTTGTCGCGACCGCCGATGATCACGCGATCTTCGGTGACGGCTGCGGAGGAGAAGTAGGGAAAATTCCGGTCGCGATATTTCCAGAGGATCACGCCGTCCTTGGGGTTGAAGCCGATGACGATATTCCCGTAGTTGCCGACGTAACCGAGGCCGTCGGCGGTGGCGACGGAGGAGGCGATGTAGGCTTCGGATTCGATCTGGCGCAGTTCGCTGCCATCCTTCAGCGCGAGGACGTGGATGTAGCTGTCGCAGCCGCCGAAGAGCACCTCGCCATCCGGCGTCACGACTGGCGTGCCGTTGATGTAATTGTCGGTCGCGTGAGTCCAGATGACCTTGCCCGTGCTGGCATCGACGCAGTGCAGGCTGGAGTCGTAGCTGCCGACGAGGATCCAGTGGCCATCGCCAGTGGGGTTTTTCGCGTAGTTCGCGCCGCCGAGGATTTTGTCATCGGTCTTGTAGCGCCACTTCTCTTTTCCATCTGCGGCGTCGAGTGCGTAGAGGATGCCATCGCCAGAGCCGAGGAAGACTACGCCCTCGAGAACGAGCGGCGTGGCTTCGATGCCGGCTTCGGTTTTGAAGGTCCACGCTTCCTTGCCGGTCGCGAGATCGAGGGCGTACACCTTGCCAGCGTCGTCGCCGAAGAAAACGCGACCGCCCGCGATGGCGGCGGCGGCTTTCACGGGTTTGTCGGCTTTGAATTGCCACGCGAGTTCGACTTTGGCGGGGGCGGGCATCTGCGCGATGCCGCGCAGCTCGGGGCTGCCGCGGTGCATCGGCCAGTCGGCTCCATGCGCGGAAAACATCCAACATCCAACATTCAACATCCAACATCCAATGGAGGCCGCCCAATGTCGCGATGACGGTCGAGCGGAGGCCATTGAATGTTGGATGTTTCCTCTCACAATCCGAGCGCCTCCACGTAGAGTTCCTCGAAATCCTCCGCGGTGATCGGGCGCGGGTTGAAGGTCGCGGTCCACTGCTGCGCGGCTTCGGCGGCGAGCTTCGGGAGCGCATCGCGGGTGATGCCGAGCTTGCCGATCCCTTCGCGCATCTTCGCTACATCCAGCACCGTGTGCAGTTCGCCGATCAGTTCCTCGATCGGGCCTAGATCGGCCTCGGCGGCCAGTTCGTGATAGCGCCGGTGCGCCTCGGGATCGTGCGCATTGAACGCCACCACCGCCGGAAGCATCAACCCCACCGCCTGGCCGTGGACGATGCCGTAATGCGCGGTCAGCGGATTCGCGGCGGAGTGTGCGGCACCGAGCATCGAATTTTCGATCGCCGTGCCGGCAAAGGCCGCGCCGAGCTGCATCATCGAGCGAGCCTCGAGATCGCGCGGGTCGCGCAGGACGCGCTCGAGGCTTCCGATGCAAAGCCGAAAGGCCTCGTGCGAATACATCGCTGAGAGCGGCGTGCGCTTTTTCGTCACCGCCGTCTCCACCGCGTGCGCCAGCGCGTCGATACCGGTGCAGGCTGTGACGCGCTCGGGCTGCGAGACGGTGAGCAGAGGATCGAGGATCGCGACCTTCGCCGCGGCCTTCGGATCGCCGCACGCCATTTTCATGTGCGTCACTTCGTCCGAGATGAGCGCAAAGGACTGGCATTCACTGCCCGTCCCCGCCGTCGTCGGGATGGCGATGAGCGGGAGCATTTCCTTCATCGCCTTGCCCACGCCCCAGTAGTCCTTCATCGCGCCGCCATTGGTGAGGATGAAGTTCGCGCCTTTCGCCGTATCCATGCTGCTCCCGCCGCCGAGACCGACGATGAGATCGATGCCCGCCTCGCGCGCCACATCCACACAGCGATCCACATCGAGCGTCGTCGGATTCTCCCGCACATCGTCATAAGTCGTCACTCGCAGCCCGGCGGCTTCGAGGAAGCCGATCGCCCGCGCCGGATGGCCCGCGGCGGCGAGCCCTTTGTCCGTCACCAGCAGCACCTTCTTCCCGCCGAGATCGCGCGCGAGTTCACCGACGCGCTCCAAGGTATCCGCACCGAAGACGACACGGGTGCGGGGTTGGAAATCGAATCCGGCGGAGTGCATCAGAGAAATGTCCACGCAACAGACGGATGGGCACGAAAAGAGTTCAATCGTAGCGCTGAGTTCATTTCGAGCTTTCGCGGACTTCCATCATGCCCGCTCGATCGAGCGGCGTTTGTAGAGGAACTCGAACATGTTGCCCTCATGCGGCTGGTCCCATGAGATTTTCATCGTCGGGATCGGGCCGAGATTCAGGCGCTCGATGAGCGATGAATTCAGCAGCTCATCCGTAAAGGCGGGTTCTTTCGTGATCGCGGTGACGACCAGCGAATCGCCGATCTGCGCGAGCATGTCCTTTTGCGGCACCTGCACCACGCTGGCGTACGGGCAGAGGTATTCCTTGTTGGCCAGCGGGTGCTGGAAGCTCTCGCAATGCACGATGGTCGGCCGCAGATACACGCCGCCCTGGAACTCCGCCTTGCGCGGACCTTTGCGATACTTCGCGGTCACGTCCGTCGCGCCGGGTGTCTTCAGCCCTTCTTCGATCGCCGCGTCGATGAACTCGGCCATCTTCGGATTGGCAAAGCCGGAGAGCTTCGCGTGCTCGTCGTCAAAGGGCAGCGGCTCGAAGGCGCCGAGCTTGCGAGCGAGGGCGTCGGCGATTTCCACGCCGTATTTCGGCACCACCACGCCGCTCGCATTCACACAGGAGCGTCCGCCATTCTCGGAGATGGAAGAGGCGATCAGCTCGAGGTGGTGCTTCCAGTTTTCGATCTCGTCTTCGCCGATGAGGATCTTGCTGAAGCCGGGGCCGTGGACGGAAAACTTCGGATTGTCCTGATACTGCGCGACGGTATTCGCATCGCCGAAGATCAGCGCGCGCCCGCAGCTCTTCATGACCTCCGCCGAGCCTTCGTGGTCCGTGGGATAAAAGCCGAACGCCTCCGCCGGCGCACCCGCGGCGATGAAGGCCTGGATGAGCCGATACGGCGTCCACGGCTCCTCGCGGCCCGGCTTGATGATCACCGGCGTCTTCAGCGCGATGGCCGGGAGCCAGAGCGAGTTCACCGCCGGCGAATTGCTCGGCATCACCAGCCCGAGCGCATTGGTCGTCGGGTAGTAGCTCACCGCCGCGCCGTTTTGCTCGCCGTAGCCGCGGTCGATGACCAGCGGCGGCAGCCCACGCGTGAGGCCATTGAGGACCATGCCCATGTGCGTCATCGCATGGTGAATCTTCTGCATATTCCGCTGCACCATATTATGCGGCAGGCCGCTCGTGGCGCTGAGCGTCTCGATGTATTGGATGCGCGTCTGCTTGTGCCCCTGGTCGCCGAGCGGCAATTCGTCTTTCAGGAAAATCTCGCCGGCCTTCGCGGAGATCTCGATGAGCTGGGCCACGGAGAATTTCTTCAACGCCGCGCGCGCCTCGCCGATCTTCGCGAGGTCTTTGCGGATGATGCCCGCATTGACCTGGCTGACCGAGGCCATCGGCAGGCCGGTGCGGTGGTTGAGCACCTCGGTCTTGTCGAGGCTTGCGTAGGGTTGGCCGCGCCGGAGCGCGGGGAGATGCGGGAGATTCATGGCGGAAGGGATACGCGGGTGACGGGCGGGCGGATTTATACGTCTGCGTATGAACCTCCGGCAACCGCCAATTCGTAGGCATGACTCCATGCGAACGCCGGGTTGGCAATTTGCATTTACCCACTCGCCCGCTCCACGAGCCACCGGACACGCTTCACCCCGTCACACATTTAGGATGTATTGAGCCTCGCCACGGGGCGCCAGCCTTCGGTAGCGTCCGGGCATTGCCAGCCGTGCACTGCGGATTTCCTGGCCTGCCGCGATGAATTCTCCAGTGGAGACGAAATGCGCGGAGCCGGTGCGCATTTTCTCCCCAACCCAAAAACCAGACCCGCCATGCCCACGCCCGCCCTCATCGAACCTCTCGAAACCCGCATCGCTCCCGCTGCGGTCTTCACCTTCACCGATGTCGATGGCGACCTCGTAAAGATCACCACCACGCTCGGCTCGAATGCCGATCTCGCCGCGGCGGCCACCGTGGTCGGCGGGCAACTGCGCTTGCTCGATCTCCGGGCAGCCGTTTTCCAGGATACGAATGTCACCGCGGCGGTCGTGACGAAGAGCGCGGAAGGCGATGGGCTGGTGAATATCGGGCGCATCAATGCCAGCGGGCGCGATCTCGGGAACGTCGCGGTCGCCGGTGATCTCAGCAGCATCCTCTGCGGCGATGGCGTCACGGCGACGCCGGGGCTCGATTTGCTGAGCGTGCGCTCGATGGGCCTTTACGGGACCGCGACGCAGGGCGGCGGCACGGATCTCTCGAGTGCGGTGGAAGGCGCGATCGGTGCGCTCAAGGTCGCGTCCGATCTCAAAGACGTCTCCGTCGGCGCCCGCAGTTTCGGCACGCAGGCCGACGGCCGGATCGGGAGCGTCAGCATTGGCGGTTCGCTCGACGGCGCTTATCTCTTCAGCACGGGCGATATGGGATCGGTGAAAATCGCGCGCGATCTGCTCGGCGGGAGTGCGTCGAGTTCTGGAGTGATCTCCTGCGGGGAAAGGCTCGGCTCCTTGAGCATTGGCGGTTCGGTGATCGGTGGCTCGGCCGCCTTCACCGGTGAGATCAGCGCAGGCGAGATCGGCGCCGTCTCCATCGGGCGTGATCTCGTCGGGGGGTCGGGCGATGCCTCGGGCTTGATCCTCAGCAGTGGCAAACTCGCGAGCCTGACCGTGGGCGGTTCGGTGATCGGTGGGATCGGCAATCAGCGTTTCACCTTAAACACCACGGCGGTGGAAGGGCAGGTCATCGTCCTCGGCGACATCGGCACGATCCGTATCGCGAAAGACCTGGTAGGCACCTCGGGCCTGAGCACGGCGAAGATCGCCGGCTACGGGAAGATCAAGTCGGTGAGCGTCGGAGGGTCGGTGATCGGCGGAACGGGCGCGGGCAGCGGCACGATCGAGAGTGCGGGCGACCTCACCGCGTTGCGCATCGGCTTCGATCTGAAAGGCGGTCCGGGCAATGAGTCGGGCAAGATCGACGTGGGCGGCCAACTCGGGAGCCTGAGCATCGGCGGCTCGCTCCTCGGCGGGAGCGGGCACCAGGACACGCTCGTGGTGAACGCCTTCACGCACGCCGGGCAGATTTTTGCGCGCAGCGGCATCGGCGCGGTGAAGATCGGCGGCGACGTGATCGGCGCGAGCGGCCAGGTTTCCGGCAGCATCTGGGTGGGAGGCGGCGGCGATAACACGGGCAGGATCGGCAGCGTGGCGATCGGCGGTTCGCTCGTCGGCGGGAGCGGGGGAGATTCCGGCCTGGTCCATAGCCACGGCTCCCTCGGGCCGGTCACTATCGCGCACTCCATCGTCGGCGGCTCGGCGGGCGAGAGCGGCGGCCTCCGAACCGATGGCGGCGATTTCGGGAATGTGACCGTCGGCGGTTCGCTGATCGGCGGCACGGGCAACTTCACGGGCTTCCTCCTCAGCGGCGGGGGGATGGGGACCATCGTCATCAAAGGCGACGTGATCGGTGGGGCCGGCGTGAATTCGGGCGTCATCCTCGCGGACTCCACTCTCGCCAAAGTCACCATCGGCGGTTCGCTCGTCGGCGGCAGCGGCCCCTCCAGCGGTTTCATTTATGGCGATCGCGCGATCGGTGCGGTGAGCATCGGGCACGACTTGCTCGGCGGCAGCATCCCCGCCGGGGGCGCATCGCTTTCCAGCTCCGGTTACATCGAGAGCGACGATCGGATCGGCAGCGTCTTCATCGGCGGCTCGATCGTCTCCGGCACGGATGCCAGCAACGTCGGGGAGCTCTCGAAGAACGCCTCGATCCGCGCGGGCCGCGACCTCGGCTCGCTCACGGTGCGCGGCGGGCTCATCGGGAACGTGGCGCCGCAGGGCGATTCGCCCGTCATCATCAGCGCCTTCGGCAAGACGCCCGTCGCGGGCGCGAAGACTGACCTCGCCTTTGGCAAGATCAGCATCGGCGGGCGCGTCGAGTGGGCGCGCATCCTCGCCGGCTACGACGCGGCTCTCGTGCCGCGAAATGCCGACGCGCAGATCGGCCCCGTCACCGCTGGCGCGGATTGGATCGCGAGCAGCATCGTCGCGGGTGTGCAAAATCTCGGATTCGACGGTGCCGCCGGCGGCACCGGATCGGCCGCCGACAATGTGAACTTCGGCAATTTCCTGGATCAAAAGATCCCCGAGGCTGGGGAACTCGCGGGCGTCAACTCCCGCATCGCCAGCATCGTCATCGCCGGGCAGGTCGTCGGCACGCCGTTCACGTTTCGGGCGGACGACACCTTTGGCTTCGTCGCCGAGCAGATCGGCGCGCTGAAGGTCGGCACCCGCACCTTCACCCTCGAGGCCGGAGCCGGCGACGACGGACTCCAGATCAATGCGCGTGCGGACGGTGTGCAGTTCGACGCAGCGCTCCACGAGATCGGAGAGTCCATCAACTCCTCCGTCACCGCGACCTCTTCCCCGAAACGCGTGAATGCCAGCACCGTCACCTATCTCGACGCCGATGGCGACCGCGTGACGGTGAAATTTTCCAAGGCGCTGCTCACCGACGCGAATGTGAACACCGTCTTCCGCTTCGACACCGGCCTGGTGAATGACGGCGTCCTGGCCACGCAGCAGCTCCGCGTCCTCGATCTGCGCCCACTCGCCTCGAATGGCCTCGGCGTCACCTTCACCGTCGTGCGCGGGGCCACCGGCGACGGACTCGTGCATGTCGGCGCCATCGAATCCACGGGCTTCGATGTCGGCGCGGTGCGCATCCCCGGCGACCTCGGCCGCATCGACGCCGGCGATGCGACGCTCACCACCGCCGGAGTCGCCGCGCTCACCGTCCGCACGATGGGCCGCCTCGGGCTCGATACGCAGGGGCCGCAATCCATCGCCTTCCTCCCGGATCTGCGAAGCGACATCGTCGGACGCCTTGCGGCGCTCACCGTGCGGCAGGATATCGTGGATGCCTTCATCAATGTGAATGGCACGATTGGGAAGGTGACCATCGGCGGCTCGCTCATCGGCGGGGCGGACTCCGACAGCGGAAGGATCAACGCCACCGGCGCGATCGGCGCGGTGAAGATCGGCCATCATCTGCAAGGTGG
>JBGSYE010000676.1:0-16951 GCA_041751075.1 Chthoniobacteraceae bacterium | reverse complement strand
GCCCATGGGCTGTCGCACGCACTTCTGCGCGGCGGCAGGCGGACCGTACGCGCGGCGGGAGGTGAGCGACCTCATCCACCGGCTCGAAGATCTCGATGCAAAGCTCGGTGGCCATGGGGCGATGCCGCTGCCGGCGGCGGTCAGGCAGGCGCTCCGGGAGGCGTAGAGCGAGTGTGCCTTCCAGGCCACTCGCTGTGCCGGTCGCCGGTAGCGAGGGGCCTGGAATCCACGCTCGCTCTCCGTCAGTGCCGCGCGAGCTTCTTGGCGCGTTTCGCGGCTTCCACGGCCTTCGCGTTGTCGCCCTGCTTTTCGTAAAGCCCGGCCAGGATTTGCCATGCGCCGGCGAGATTCGGATCGATCTGCACCGCCTCCTCGTACGCGCCGATGGCCTCGGCTTCGTTGCCGGTCTGCATCAGAAATTCAGCTCGCGACGTAGCCTCGGTGACCCGGTCGATGAGGTCGCTCTCCGGGAGCAAGGGCTCGACCGGCGGCACATGGATGTACGAACGCGAGCCGCCTGCTCCAGTGCCGGGGGCCTGGTTCGCCACCGCGAGGCGGACGAGTTCGGCGCGTTTGGCGAGAGCGACTTCGACGGATGTCCCCGGCGGCGTATGCACACACCCACCGGTGCCGGCCAGGCATCCGGCGGCGATGAGTGAAAGCGTCTGGCGCATGGGTGAAATCATAGCGGATAGCTTCCATATAGCACAATCTTTGCCCACCCCTCGACAGCCCGGCGGCGAGCGATTCTATTGCGCCTCCCATGCCGGCTCGCAACTACGCCAAACCTTTCAGCATCGCGGGATTCATCCTCGGCGAAATCTACATGGTGCTGCTCTGCCTCGCGCCGTACCGCAAAGGCCCGCCGATGCGGCTGCCGATGGGCGTCGAACTTCCGATTCCGCCTTCCGATCTTCCGCCGGGCACGCCGATTCCGATGGATGCGCTGGCGCTCAAGATGGCGGTGAGCGCGATTTTCTTCGGCCCCTTCGGCGCCCTCGTCGGGCTCGGGATCGGGATCCTTATCGGGGCGCTGCTGGATCGCATCTGGCCGTTGCGAGAGCCCGCACCGCCTTCTCCGCCAGCTGCGCCACCGATCGCCAGCCCTCGCGCTGATTCGGCTCCGCCGCAAAGCTGAGCGCAGGGCCGAGGTCGAGGGTGAGCCGATGTGGACGCGGGATGCTCTCGCCTGGCGGACAAGCGCGGAATGCGCCGTCCAGGTAGCACGGCACGACCGGCACTTTCGTTCCGGCCACGAGCATCCCGAGCCCCGGCTTGAACGGCCCGAGCTGCCCGTCGCGGCTTCGCGTGCCCTCGGGGAAGAGGATGTAGATGGCGGGATCGCCGAGCAGCCGCTCGCGCAGTTCCTGCATGGCGTGGGAGCCGCAGCGCTTTCGCCACATCGGCAGGGCGTTCAGCATCATCGCGGAGAAAAGCGATGTCGCGGGCGTTTCAAAAAACACGTCACCGGCGGCGATCGGAAATGCAGCGGAACGCAGACGCCACGAGAGTGCCGCGGCGAGGGTGATGGCGTCGAGATGGCTGCTGTGATTGCCGATCAGGACGAAGGGCGGACGGGCTGGGATGTGCTCGCGCCCCCGCACCTCGAAGCGATGGTAGAGCCGGAGATAGGCGCGCGTGAGGAAACGCCAGCCGCCTTGCGCGAGCCACGCGGCGAGTCCCGCTTCGCGCCGCAGGCTGCGGAGTGCTTCGCCAGGAGCGAGACCGCCATCGGCGGCGGGACGATAACTCCAGTCTTGCATGGGGCCCGGAACTACAGCCGCGCTCGCAGCAGCTCAAGACGGGACCGAGAGCCGACTACGCCGCGTAGTATTTCGGATACCGGTAGTAGTTGTAGTCCGGCATCTCCGCATCGACGGAATTGAGAATGAGGCCGAGCACATTCACCTGCCGCGCATAGAGAGCGTCGAGCGCGTTGCGCGTGAGCCGGGCGGAGGTGAATTGCGCGCGGACGACCATCAGCGCTCCATCGAAATTCGGCGCGAGCGACGGCGTGTCGTCGGTGGCCAGGATCGGCGCGGTGTTGAAGATCGCGAGGTCGTAGGCGCCCTTGAATTCCTCGAGCAGTTTCACCATCAGCGGCTTGAGGAGCAGCTCGCCGGACTGGTTGGTCACCGGTCCCCGCGTGATGATCGAGAGCGTCGGATACTGGGTCTCGACGACGGCGTCCTTCCACGGGATTTCGCCGCGGAGGATGCTCGAAAGCCCGGCACGGCCTTCGATGCCGAAGATCTGCGCGATGTCCCCGCGGCGCATGTCGGCATCGACGAGGAGCACGCGGGCGCCCGAGGCGGCCATGGTCACGGCGAGATTGCTGGCGATCGTGGATTTGCCTTCGTTCGGGATGGCGCTGGTCACGAGCAGGGTGCGCAGGTCCGATTGGTTCGGCATGAAGATGAGCGAGCTGCGCAGGCTGCGGAAGGCCTCCGCGTAGGAGTAGCGCGAATCGTCGTCGCGCACGAGCGGGAGGCCGGAGTCGGTGCGGCTCTCGATGACATTCGGGATCTGCGCGAGGATCGGCTCGGTGAATTGCTGGAGGAGTTCGGAGGAAGAGGCCAGCCGGTCGTCGAGGCGGTTGATGACAAAGAGGATGAGGCTCCCGACGAGCAGGCCGCCGAGGAGGCCGATCAGGAGATGTTTCACGGTGCCCTTCGGGACTTCCTTGGCGGGCGAGGCTTTCTGCATCACCACGAGCGGATCGGGATCGGTGCTCGATCCCGTCATGATGCTGTTCACGCTGCCGAGGAGCTTTTCCGTCTGGGCCTGGGTGCGCGCGACGTTGGCCTGAAGGGTCTGGTATTGGGCGTCCTTGCGGCTGGCTTCTTGCACCTTGGCCTCCCAGGTTTCGATGCTGGAATCGAGGCTCTTGAGTTCGGCCTTGATGGAGACGATGCGATTCCGAGCCGCGTCCGCATTCTGCGTCTTGATGACTTCCAGGTTGCGCTGGATGCGTTCGACATCCGTTTTCAGCGCCTGCAGTCGCGGATGCTTGGGCTTCCACACTTCACTGCGTTCCTCGAGTTCCGCCTGCCGCTGCGTGAGCTCCTGCGTCTTCAAGAGGTACTGTGTGTAGAGTTCGCTGTTGAAGGATTGCTGCCCAGGCGTGGGCATGGACGGATTGGCGCCGCCGATCCTGGGCGAAGGCGCGGCAGTCGGTGCCATCGACAGGAGCTGGTCCGGCGAGAGGTTCTCGAGCCGCTGCAGCTCGTTCTGCAAGCCCGCCTGCTGGTTCTTCAGCCCGGATAGAAAGAGCGCGGCGCTTGTCCCCTGCTCCGCCCAAAAGGCCATGTTGTTCGTTTCGATGAATTCCTGGAGTTTCGCTTTCTCGACCTCGAGTTCCTTCTTCAAGCTGGCGACCTGATCGCCGAGCTGGCCGGTGACTTCGGTCTTGATGCCGGTGCGCTGTTCGAGGCGGATGGCCTTCAACTCCTCGACGACGGCATCGACATACCGCTGGGTAAACTCGGGCTGGGTGCCGACGCCATTGACCAGGATGATGCCGCTGCGCGGCGCGGCGGACGGGACGATTTCCACCTCTTCGCCGGAGAATTCCGGCGCTTCCAAGGCCACCCGCTTGTAGGCGCGTTCGAGGACGGTCGGGCTCTTGAGTTGCTCGATGGTCGTGCCGATGAAGTTGCCGCCGGTCTGATCCCGATAACCGCCGGCATCGGAATCCTTGATCATCTCTTCACGGATGATCATCCGGCTCTCGGATTCAAAGCGCTGGGGCGCGGTGAGGAGCAGGTAGCTTTTGAGCGCCAGACCCATGCCGCAGGTGAGGGCGATGACCCACCAGTACCGGCGAAAGACGGTCCGGTAACGGTAGAACTTGACGCCGAGCGAGGCGAAGAGCGGCTGGGCCGGAGGCTGCGGGTTTGCGGAGTCCATGATGGTAGAAAACCGCCGAGGCTACTTCTTGAAAAAGGCCTGCGGGACATACACGCGGTCGCCGTCCTGCAGCGTGATGTCTTTTTCGACGCGTCCCTTCTGGAGGATCTCTTTCACGTCCACGTTGAAAGTCTGATTGGCGCCACCGCCACGTCGGGTCACCTGGACCTTGCGATCGTCCGCCCACGGGCCAAAGCCGCCCGCGGAAAGGATCGCCTCGCTCAGCTTCAGAGGGACTCCGGCGACCATCTCGAGAGGGCCGACGGTGCGGACTTCGCCTGCGAGATAGACCGTGCCGGACCTGACGAGCGTCGGGCTCACCCTGTCGATCGAGAGCAGGACCGTGGCCTTGTAGTAGTAGTCCACTTCCAGGCGGCGCTTGAGGTCGGCGCTGGCTTCGGCGGTGGTCTTGCCGCCGACGTGGACCCGGCCGAGCGGAGGCACGTCGAGTTCGCCGGTGGCGGTGACGACGCGCGGAAGGCCGCCGTCTTTGTCCTCGACGATCTCGAGCGTCACCTGATCTCCGGGCGAGAGCTTCTTGTCCGGGTCCACGGCCTCCATCCGCTCACCCGCCGGGTAGCCTGGTTGGGAGTACATGCCCGGCCGGCCTGGGACGGGAACCGCGCGTGGGACTCCCTGCGCTGCTGCCGTAATCTCTGCCGCAACATACACGGCGACCAACCAGAGGAGACGGGCGGAGCAGCTAGGCATAAGTCATGGGGCGGGTGGCTAGAACTTGTAGTACAGGCTCACGAACGCGAGGTTCTGGTAGTAGTCCTGGTTGTCCAAGTTCGAGTCTTTGTAGATATAGCGGTAATCGAGCCCGAGGGTGATCGAATTTGAGAAATGATAACGAATTCCGAGGGCCGCTCCGTAGCGGTGAGCCTCTTCGGCGAAATTGCCGGAGGACTCGTAGTACTCGTAGAAGACGGTCGGGCCGAACTGCACCTTCTCCTGCATCAACCGCCAGTCCGCAGCATACTCGATGTGGTAGATGTCGTAAAAGTCGGAGAAGAAACCGACCTCCGCGGTCTTCGAGCCGAGGAGTCGGTGCTCGAAGTACTCGGACGGGTGATTGTTGATCTCGAATTTGAGGTAGAAGCTCGAAGCGTCTTCCTCATCGCTAAAGATACGCCGGACGGCATCGGCGTCTTCATCGCTCAGATCCAGATCGTTGGCGAAGGCGGTCGTGAAGTCGCTCGACCCACTGAAATCCATAAACTGATAACCGGCTTCGAGATAGAAGTTGGTGTAAGGCGAGATCTGCCATTCGACGTAGGGACCGACCAGCAAGTTATTAGCGTCGCTGCGATCCGAGCTGTCAAAATTGATCCAGCTATAGGAGGCGTTCACACCGACCTTCACCGTCGGGGTGATCTGGAAGCCAGGCTTGACGAAGAACGTGTCGATGGCCCGGTCCTGAAGAGCAAACTCCTCGTCGGTAGTCCACAGGTTGTAGTGGTCGTACCCGACGGTAATCGTCGTCCATGGGTTCATCCCATAGTCGAGCTGGATTCCCGCTTGATTCTCATACCGCGCGTATTTGCCGGTGCCGCTGAGGTCCGGCACGTCGTAAGTATCTTCCTGATATCCGAAGCGGTCGCGGAGGGTGATCTTGACCGGGCCAGCCATGAAGGTGAGAGCCAGTTCCGAATTTGGCGAGATGATGACGCCGTCGCTATCGAGATCGGAGTGCTCGAAGTATTTCGCGTAAGTCGCGCCCACGGAGATGTGGAGCGTATTGATCTCGCTCATGCGCCACGTGGCATCGAGATTCAGGACTGGACGGAAGATGACGTCGGACTCGCGATTGTCGTCGGAGAGCCGGATGTTGTCGTTGAATTCAAACCCGGCGCCCACGGCGAGGCTCAGGCGAAAGGGGCCGACGGCGAAGTTGTACTTGTCGGATTCCTCCGCCTGCTCCTCGGGACTGAGCTCCTGGCCAGGGCGGAGCGGCGTAAGGCCGCTGGGGGAAGTCTCCTGATAGGAGTAGTCCGATGGAACGATCGGGCCGAATCCGCCAGAGGAGCGGGAGGTGCCGAGATCGCGGAAGAAATCCTGCGCAGAAACCCCGCACGGGTGTATCGCGGCCAGAGCGACGGCAGCGGATAGCAGACGACGAAACGAGGTTGTCGGTGGTTGGTGGCTGGACATATCGAGGGATTTAGGCTGGGAGGCGGGAGCAAATGCAATACATAAACCGATTGACTGGCGCGGCTGGAACGCGCGGATCACCTGGCGGGTTTTCCGCTTTCGGAGGCGCGGACGATGCGGAAGCCGTAGTTGTCGGTGCTGCTATCGGCGGCCGCATGGACGCGGCACGAGGAGAGGAGGCTGAGTTTCAAGGCGCCATTGTACCAGGAGGCGCCGCGCAGCACTTTGTGTTTGGATTCGCTGTTCCAGGAGTCCATCACCCACTGCCAGACGTTGCCGCCCATGTCGTAGAGGCCAAATTGATTCGGCGGAAAGCTCCCCACTGGCGAGGTCCACGCGAAGCCGTCGTCGTAGCCTTTGATGGCCACATCGGACCCAGTCTCTTCACCGGTGTAGTTGCCTGCGCTGGCTGGCGGCGGCCATTGAGTGCCCCAGGGATAAACGTCCGGCACCCCCATGTCGCGCGCTTCCGGGCTCCGGCCCGTCTCCTCGCCCAGGCCGACCGCCTTGCTCCACTCGAGATCGGTCGGCAGCCGGTAAATTTGATTTGCGGGGAGCACACCTTCCTTGCGTTCCTTGTCGGTCAGCCATTTGCAAAAAGCGATCGCTTCATGCCAACTGACATTCACCACCGGGTGATCGGGCGCCTGCTTGAAGCCGGGCCCCTTCCACGCATTCGAGCGCAGATCGACGGCCTTGGCGAAGATCTCGAAGTCTTTCACGCGCGTCTGCCAGACGGCGAACTGCACTTCGCCCACCGGGGCAAACTTGAGCCCGAGGCTATTCTCCGGAAGCGCGGCGGGCTTCGCGGCAGACGCATCTGCCGGGGCGGTGAGGGACTTCGCGGGTTCGGTCTTCATCGCCAGCGTGCCAGCCGGGGTGGCTGGCGCGGCGGCGGCGCCGGCCTGGGTGAGAGGATTGCCGGCAGGGACGAGCGCGCCGGCCGGAGCGGGTGCTTTCTCCGGGCTAGCCGGCTTGCTGCTGCCGACGGAGGGTTTGTTCAGAAGTTTCAGCGCTTCCGCTTCCGCTTTCTTTTGAATGGCCTCGGTGTCCTTGGTCTTCGCTTCGGCCTCGGCGATGGCCTTTTGCGCGTCCTCGAGCACTTTCATCTTTTCGCCGAACATCTTCTTCATCGCGGCGATCTCGCCCTCGATGCGCTCGCGTTCCCGCGCTTTCTCGGCGACCAATTTTTCCGCTTCCTCCCGGGCCTTGCGGGCGGTTTCGGCAGCCATGGCTTTGGCGACGAGCATCTTCGTCTGCTCGACTTCCTGCTCGGCCTGTTCGATCGCCGCCTGCTGCTGCGCGCGCGCCAGCCTGGCTTCGTTTGCGGCCTTGGCGGCGGCGGCGGCAGCCTGCTGTTTCTCGGTCAAGGTGTTCCGCAGGGCCGCGATTTCGGCGTCGGCTTTCTGCTGCGCGGTGAGTTTCTCCTGGTTCTGCGCGTCGAGGTCGGCGAGCGCCTTCTTCGCTGCTTCGGCGAGGCGCGCCTTTTCCGCCGCGTGTTGCTGGGCCTTTTGAGCTTCGAGTTCTGCGGCCTTTTGGGCATCCTCCCGTTGCTTGCGCCCCTTCTGGAGGTCTTCGGCAGACTTGCGCAAAGGGGCCACGTCCTTGCTCTTGAGGTCGAGAAGTTTTTGCAGCTCCGCGGTCGCGGACTCCATCTGCTGTTGCTGCTTGAGCAGTCCTTCATGCGCCTGCTCGGAGGCTTGGAGGGCTTGCTTGAGCTTCTCCAACGCAGCCACCTTATCCACGACGGCTTCCTGGCTGACGTCTGCCGCGACTTCGGGAGTCGTAGCGGGACGCGCGGCGGTTGCCTTCGGCGGTGGTTCAGACTTCTTCGTCGCCGGCTGATTCGCTGCGACGAGAATGTTTTCCGGTTCCTCCCTGGCCGGGGCCGCGGCAATCGCAGCCACTGGAGGTGCGACATGGGGTGATTCCTTTGCAGGCTTGAGCGGCTCAGGAGCAGCGGGCGCACTCCTGGGCGGATTGGCGGCGACGGGCGCAGAGGAGGGTGGGTTCGTCACGACCGGTGCTGGCATCGGAGGATTCGATGGGGCCGATGGTGTTTCAGGCTCGGTCTGGGCGGCCGCCACCGGAGCGTCGGTCTTGTGATTGACGGAACGGATTTCGGACGAATACGCCTCTTCCGTCGTGGCGATCTCGACGTCGTCGCCCGCGCCAGCGTCGGACTCGCCCGAATTCATGTAGTATCCAGCACCTGCGATCGCGGCGATGGCGATGCCGGCCGCGAGCGCGAGCGCCGGACCACGCGAGCGCTCAGCATTGAGGCTCGGATAAATCTCCGTGGCGGCGTCTTTTTTAACGGGAGGCGGCGTTGGCTTCGATTCAGCGGGCACCGGAGGAGGAGTTGGCGTCCTGGCTTCGGAAGCTGGGCTCGGCGCAGGCGTGCCACTGGAAGATTTGTTGCGCGCGAGTTCCGCAGCGCGTTCGCGGAGGATTTCCACGGCCTTTCGTGGCGGCGGTTCGGAAGGCACGGCGCCGCTGGGAGTTGCGGGGGCGGCAGGTTTCGAACCGGCGGTCGGGACTGCGTCGGGCTTCTGCGGCCCAGGGGCCTTCTCCGCTGGCGTCGATTTCGCAGCGGTGGATTTTTCAGTGGCAGGCGTCGTTTCCGTTGCGGGTTGTTTCCCAACGGCTAGTGCGACTTCCTCTGGCTTGGCGTCTTTCGCGGCGACCCTCTCGAGCTTTGCCGCGACTTCCAATGCGGACGCCGGGCGCTGTGTGGCGTCTTTCCGCAGCGCGGCCGCGATCGTCTCATCCCACGAAGCAGGGAGATCCGCGGACCGCCGCCCCGCGGCCAGCCGCGCGGAGACGCGCGGAGCAGCTACGCGCTTGATTTGCGACAGCACGTCGCCACCGTTGAAGGGCAGTTCGCCGGTGAGGAGTTCGAAGAGCAACATCCCGAGCGAATACACATCGTCGGTGCGCGCCGGGGGCTGGCCGTCGGCCACCTGCGGGCTCAAATAAGAAAGACGCGGATTCGAGCCACGCGAGGCTCGCCCGAGCGCATCCTGGATGCAGCGACTGATGCCGAAGCTCGCGATGACTATCTTGCCGTCCGTTCCCACATAGATATTCGCCGGGGCGAGGTCGCGATGCGTAAGGTTGACCTTATGCGCGTCCTCGAGGGTTTGGCATAGCTGGCCGATCCATTGCTGAATCGCTCCCGGCTCCACATTGCCCTTCTCTTTCAACAGGCTCGCGAGCGTCCGCCCGGAGATGGAATCCATGGAGATAGCCGCGAATTCCGGCTCCTCGACCAAATCATGCACGCGAAGAATGTTTGGGTGGATCAACTGCCGGTTCTTTTTTACCTCCTTGCGGATTTCCTCCATCGCACGCTCATCGCTGCGAATCTGTGGCGGCAAAAAATGCAGCGAGATATCCCTCCCGAGGACTTCGTCGTGGGCGAGCCAGATGCTGCCCCCGCCTCCAGTGTCCACCTGTTTTTGAAGCAAGTAACAGCCTGCAAGCTTCTGGCCTTCCGCGAGTACAGGCTCGGTCACGTTAGCCGTCGTTGCAGATTTCGGATCGGAGGAGGTCACGGGATTTGTAGGAGTTTAAGGTTGTCGGCGGTCAGACATGGAGGTCACTCTGCAAATAATCGAATTCCTTAGCAGGTCATAGACCATCATCGGGTTCGATAGCGATTCGCGTGGAGCTTGCCAACGTAAAATCTCTCAGCAGGACCGGGGAGCAATTGAGAGGTGACGGAAATGCAAACAAAGTGCTTGCCACGCCATTTAAAATAACGATACTTCCCCTAATTTCCATACTAATTTGCTCGGACGCCGCCGGGCAAAGAATTCGATTCACAAGAGCTAAACAATTCCGTAAAGAACCAACATATGAAGTCTAAAACCATCGTGTCCTTCGCCTCAATTCTCTGCACGAGCATTGCATTCGCTGCCGATGGCGGGAAGTCGTCGAGTCAACTCGAACTCTACCCGAAGAACCTCGCCCGCCAGCACGTCGGGTCGAATCTCTTTATCTTTAACCCAACGAGTCAGACCTTCATTCCGACCGAAGCGGCCGCAGCATGGCTGGATGACGATGTATCCACGGGCTGGCCGATCATGGCGGGCACTCAACACTATCTCCTAGCTCTCAGCGAGCCTGAGATGATCACCAATTTCAGCGTCTCGACTCGCCCCACTACAGGCACCTTCACCGTTTACGTGGGCGATGAACCCGCGCCGCCCTCCGCGAAATCCTGGAACGTCGTCGCCCGCGATCTTCCTCTGGAAGCGATCAACGAAAAGAGAGTCGCCCGGCCTTTCAGCAAGCTCGCGAAATATGTGCTGATCGAGACGGACATAGCGGACCCCGGGCCGATGTTCAGCCTTTACGTGTATGGATCGAAGCCGGCGGTGAGCTACGATCTTCGCCAGCGCACCCTGCCAATCGACACCACGGCGATCTTCGGTCAGCATGTGAATAGCCAGACCACCTTCAACCAAGGCGGACTCTACGCCAAAGGGCGCGTCGATTACGCAAACTCGCCGGACGGATTCACCGCGTGGCAGCGCGCGATCGACGACAACCCGGATTCCGCGCTCAAGGTTCTCCCTTCGACGAACGAATCCGGCGCGGTGATCCGCCTCGACGGCAACCAGACACTCAGCCGCGTCTCGCTGCTCGCGAATCAAAATGCCAAGGGCAAGCTCGATATCTATGCGCTCCCCGAGGCTGCCGCCGCCGACGCCGGGAAGCCGGTGGATGTCTCCGGCAAGACTCCAACCGTGAGCATGATTTTCGACGGATCCAGCTCCCGGTCGAATATGGACTTCCCGGCGGTGAGCGCCGCAGCCGTCGCCGTGCGCTGGACGCCCGTGAGCCCGAGCGATGCTTTCTCCTTGCGTGAGTTCGCTTCGTTCAGTGGCATCACGCTCGCGAATTATGAAGTGAGCCTCAATCCCGCAGCCGTCGCCGCATACGACTCCGTGGGGTATGAGGACTACCGCACCAATACCGATGGCAAGGAAGTGCTCGGGCCGGACGGCAAGGATGCGAAGGAAGTGGCGCTGGCCCCGCCTTCTCCATATCTGCCGGGCGCGCTTGGCTTCCCGCCGAATCTCGATCGCCGTCGCATCCCGTCGCTCAGCGAGTAAAACAATCTCCTAGGTTGGTTCCGAAAGGCGCGAGGAGTCTCTCCTCGCGCCTTTTGTTTTTGCGCGGACGCCGTCTTGACCGCGCTCTACGCCATGATGCTTTTGATCGCGTTCCCGGCGACGCCCGTGAGGCGCACGTCGAGCCCTTGGAATTTCGTATTCAGCCGATGGTGATCGATGCCCATCAGCGCCAGCATCGTGGCGTGCAGGTCGTGGACGCTGACGACATTCTCCACCGCGCGGTAGCCGAGCTCATCCGTCTCGCCGTAGGTCGTGCCCGCCTTCACTCCGCCACCCGCGAGGAAGACGCTGAAGCCGAGGATGTGGTGATCGCGGCCCGTCCCCTGCCCCATCGGCGTGCGCCCAAATTCCCCGCCCCAGAGGATGAGCGTGTCGTCGAGCATCCCGCGTTGCTTGAGATCGGTGATCAGCGCCGCGGTCGCCTTGTCCACGTCTTCGGCGCCCCACTTCATCCCATCGGCGAGCTGGGCGTGGTGATCCCACGCACGATGGTAGAGCTGGATCATCCGCACGCCGCGCTCGGCGAGACGGCGCGCGAGCAGGCAGTTTGAAGCGAAGCTGCCGTCGCCGGGCTGCTTGATGCCGTAAAGGTCGAGCATCTCCTGCGGCTCAGTTTTGAAGTCCGTGAGATCCGGCACGCTCGACTGCATTTTAAAGGCGAGCTCATACTGCGCGATGCGCGTGGCGATCTCGGGATCGACCTGCTCCTCAGCGAGGAAGCCATTCATCCGTTTGATCTCCTCCACGACCTGCCGCTGCGTGCTCTGGCAGACGCCGTCGGGATTGCCGATGTAGTGGACGGCGTCGCCGCGCGACTGGAATTGGATGCCGTGGAAGCGGCTCGGGAGCACGCCGCTGGACCATTGCCGTGCGGAGATTGGCTGCAGCCCGGTGCGCCCTTTCGACGTGAGCACGATGTAGCCGGGCAGATCCTCCGTCTCCGAGCCGAGCCCATAGAGCAGCCACGACCCCATGCTCGGCCGGCCCTTGATGATCGAGCCGGTGTTCATGAAAGCGTGCGCCGTGTCGTGATTGATCTGCTCGGTCTGCATCGAGCGGATCACGCAGAGGTCATCCGCGATGCCGGCGATGTGGGGAAAAAGAGCGCTCACCTCGGTGCCCGCCTTGCCGTGCTTCTTGAACGACGTGATCGAGCCGCGCGCCTTCAACTCCTGCCCCTGGAGCTGTGCGATCTGCTGCCCCTTCGTGAACGACTCGGGAAACGGCTTCCCATCGAGCGCTTTCAGCTCGGGCTTCCAATCGAAGGTCTCAAACTGCGATGGCCCGCCTGCCATGCAGAGGAAGATGACGCGCTTCGCTTTCACCGGGAAATGCGCCTGCTTCAAGGCGCCGCGCCAGCCATCGGGCTTCGCGAGTGCGGCGGCGGCGGAGAGTTTGTTTTGCAGCAGGGCAAAGGCGATGCCGCCGAGCCCGTAGGCGCTCTGGCTGAGAAAGGCGCGGCGATTGACGCTGAGCGCGTGAGCCGTGAGGTCGAATGGGTTCATGTCAGTAGCGGGTGATGACTTCATGCGAGTTGAGCACGACGCGGCAGAGGGAGGTCCACGCGGCGAGTTCGGTGGGATCGCCGGCGGAGGGCGGCGACTGCCCGATCTTGAGCAGCTTCGCCGCATCGTCAGGCGTCACGGCAAAATGCTCGCGCTGTTCGCCGAGGAATTTCTTCAACGACTCCGTCTCCTTCGCTCTCGGCTCGCGGGCGACGGCAAACTGAAAGGCGCGCTGGATGCGCGCATCGTCAGACGCATCCTCCACGGCAAGAAGGCGGGCAGCGAAGAGTCGCGCGGCTTCGACGAAGGTGGGATCGTTGAGCAGCGTGAGCGCCTGCTGCGGGGTGTTACTGACGACGCGAGCCGCCGCGCACTCGTCGCGCGCTGGAGCGTCAAAGTTTGCAAGCATCGGATGCAGGAAGGTGCGCTGCCAGTGCATGTACACGCCGCGCCGCCACTGCTCGGGCCCGGTGCTCGCGATGTACTCACGATTGGGAAACTGCAGCGCGTCGTAATAGCCCTCGGGTTGGTAAGGCCGCACGCTCGGGCCGCCGATGTCGCGCGTATTCAGCACCCCGGCGATGAAAAGCGCATTGTCGCGCACAAACTCCGCATCGAGCCGACGCGGATTCTGCGACGCGAGCAGGCGATTGGCCGGATCGATGTCGCGCAACTCCGGCCGCAGGCTGCTGCTCTGCCGGTAAGTCGCGCTCGTCACCATGAGGCGCACCATGTGTTTGAAATCCCAGCCACTGTCCCGGAATTCGCACGCGATCCAGTCGAGCAGCGCCGGATGCGACGGCGGCTCGCCCTGCGAACCGAGATCATCGAGCACGGCGCTGAGTCCCGTGCCGAAGAATTGCGCCCACAACCGATTCATCACCGCCCGAGCGGTGATCGGGTTTTCCTTCGAGACGATCCACTTCGCGAGATCGAGGCGCGTGAGCCGCCTGCTTTCCGTGCTCTCGATGCGGCCCGGCAGGAAGCTCGGCGAAGATGGCAGCACCACCGGGCCGCTTTCATCCTGCCAGTTGCCCCGCGGCAGCACGCGAACCGTCAACGGATTCGTGGCCTGCGTCACCATCGTCCACGCGCGGCCATTGCGATACGCGCGGGCGCTGGCGGCGAGTTGTTTCGATTTATCGAACGCCGCGCGGTCCGCAGCAGTGCTGAGCAGCCAGGCATCGGTGAGCAGATTCCGCTGCTTCTCCGTCCGCTGATCCGCGAGCAAGGCATCGCGCAAAGCTTTTGCCGCGACGCGCAATGGATCCACCGCGCCAAACGGCGAGGTGCGCACACGCAGAGGCAACGCGGTGTCCCCTGTGATCGTCACCACGAGCTTTTCGTTCGCCGCGAGTTGCACGGGCGGATCAAGCAGCCAGACAGAGGCCGGCAGGCGCTGGGTCTTTGTGCGCGGGAGCTTCCAACTGCCGGTGACGCCGATGGCTTCCGCGCCACTGTCGTAGCGTGGTTCCTTGGCATTCGCTTCCGCGAAGGAGATTGCAAGTTCGCGCTCCTTGCCGTCCGCGCCCCGGACGCTGGCGGCTACCTTGAGTCCCTGCCGCTGGCTGCCGTTGGGCAACTCCGTTTCGCTGCGCCGGTCGGCGGCGATCTCCACCCGCACCGCCGCCACGCGCCCGGCCCCGGGCTCAAGGCTGATGCGCAGGTCTTCGCCTTTTCCCAATGCCTTTCCAAATTGCACGGCCTGCCCCCTGCCGATCGCGACGTCGCCGTCCGGCACCGGTTTTCCGCCTTTGAAAATCCGCGCGCTCACCGGCGGGAGCTTCCAGCCCGTGGGTTCCGAGGCGAGGAACGTGCGCGACTCCTCGATCCACTTCTCGAAGAGCGCCGCCGCCTTCGCATCCTTTCCCAGCCTGGTGCGCGCGGCGGTGAGATGCGCGGCCAGTGCCCGCTCCGCCTCCTTTTTCCGGGCCAGGAGATAGGGGCTCTCGACCTGGATCTCCGGGGGAAAGGGATGCTCGTTGCTAAAGCCCGCCAGCTCGCGATTTTCAGAGTAGCGGTAGTCGGAGTACACACCCCACTGCTTCACGTCGGCGAAGAAGGATTGCAGCGAGTAGAAGTCCGCCGTCTTGATCGGGTCGAACTTGTGATCGTGGCATTCCGCGCAGCCAAAGGTGCTGCCGAACCACGCCGCCGCCACCGCGCGCACGCGCTCCGCGCCATATTTCGCGAGATACTCCTTCGGCTGCGCGCCACCTTCGCGCGTCATCATGTTCAGCCGATTGTAACCCGTCGCCGCGAGCTGCTCGGGCGTCGGATTCGGCAGCAGATCGCCGGCGAGTTGCTCGATCGTGAATCGATCGAATGGCTTGTTCGCGTTGAACGCATGGATGACGTAATCGCGATACGGAAAGATGCGCTGAATCTGGTCGCCGTGGAATCCGACGGTGTCCGTGAAGCGCGCGACATCGAGCCACCACACCGCCATGCGTTCGCCGAAGCGCGGTGAGCCGAGCAGCCGATCCACCTCCCGCTCATAGGCATCATGCGACCCACGAGACTCACCGAGAAACGCCGCCATCTCCTCCGGCGTCGGCGGCAGCCCAGTGAGATCGAGCGAAAGCCTGCGCAGCAGCTTCTCCGGCGCGGCTTCCGGTGAAGGCGCAATCTTCTTTTCCGCCAGCTTCTCGCGCACGAAAGCATCGACCGGGTTTCGAATTTCGGATTCCGGATTCCGGATTTCCGCCGCAGGCAGCGGCACCGTTGGTTTCGCGAGCGGCGCGTACGCCCAGTGCTCCTCATACTTCGCGCCCTCAGCCACCCAGCGCCTGATGGTTTCCTTCTGCGCCTGCGTCAGCTCCTTGTGGGCCTTGGGAGGTGGCATCAACTCGTCCTTATCCGTGGAGAAAATGCGTTCGATGATCGCGCTCTCCTCGGGTTTGCCGGGGACGATCGGGATCACGCCGTCTTCCGTCTTCGTGACCGCCTGCTCACGGATGTCCAACCGCAGCCCCGCCTCCCGCGTCTTCGCATCGAAGCCGTGACAGTGGAAACATGTGTCCGACATGATCGGGCGGATGTCGCGATTGAACCGCACTTCATCCGCCCACCCGGAGGTGAGCGGCAGCAGCGCAAGGATTGTGGCGGAGCGGAGGAGTCTGAGGATAAACATGGCCAGGCGGAAAAAAGGACGCAGTGACATTACCGGATTCGCCGGATTGCCATTAGGGAAACGCTGATTTAATCAGCCATCCTCGGCAGAAAAGAAAAGTCAACGGAGCGTGGATGCGGAGGGGAAGCCCATGCCGGGCTTCGCGCTGGAGGTTTGCGAGGAGACTTTCGCCGAACTCGATCGAGCGCGAGGTGAAGTGGAAGTCCAGCGGGGACGTGAACGCACTAACGGGCAAGCCGGTGCGGCTGCGACTGGTGCTGATGGACGCGGATGTATTCGCGTATCGATTCCCGTGAAAGGAAGAGGTGTGGATCGGAGCTTGGAATCGCTGCGGATCCTCCGTGTAGCTTCGGGCCATGACTCAAACTCCAGCTTCCCGCCAGAAGATCGTCGTTCTCGATGGCCACACTCTCAATCCGGGGGATCTCGACTGGCGGGGGTTGGAGGAGATCGGCACGCTGACGGTCCACGACCGCACGCCGATCGAAGCGACGGTCGAGCGCGCGGCGGGCGCGGAGATTCTGCTCACGAACAAGGCGCTCGTGAGCGCGGAGAGCATCGGGCGTTTGCCGGAGCTTCGTTACATCGGCGTGCTCGCCACGGGCTGCAATGTCGTGGATGTGGCCGCGGCGAAGGCGCGCGGCATCGTGGTGGCCAATGTGCCCGGCTATGGGACGCCGTCGGTCGCGCAGCATGTCTTCGCGCTGATCCTCGAGTTGGCGCAGCGCACCGGGCATCACGCGCAGACAGTCCGCGACGGGCGCTGGAGCGAGAGCCCGGATTTCTGCTATTGGGATTTCCCGCTGGCGGAACTGGCGGGACGCACGCTGGGGATCGTGGGATATGGCGCGATCGGGCGGGCGGTGGCGCAGATCGGGCGGGCATTTGGGATGAAAGTGATCGCAAACACGCGCACGCCGCGGGCGGGCGAGGAGGTGGAATTTTTGTCGGTGGATGAGGTCTTCCGACGCGCGGATGTCGTGACCCTGCACTGCCCGCTCACACCGGAGACGCAGGGGATGGTGAATGCGACCCGGCTCTCGGAGATGAAACGCGACGCCTTCCTCATCAATACCGGGCGCGGCCCGCTCGTGGTCGAGCGCGAC
>JBGSYE010000675.1:0-3051 GCA_041751075.1 Chthoniobacteraceae bacterium | reverse complement strand
CGAGCGGGCCGTGGCGCTCTTCGAAGCCGCCTACGACGAACATGCCCGCCGCCTCGCGCGACTGTACGAGAATCTTGGCGGACGCGGCGGGGCGTGACGCCAGCAGGCCGCCGAACTGCTTTCTCAACAACCCCCCGAGTGCGCGCTCGATACCTGCTTTTCTCAAAAAATTAAAATCGCGGAAAAACAGTTCGGGGCGACAAGATGCTCCGGCCCGCGCGTTTCCAGCTCCATATCGCCTCCGACCTCAATGTCTCCATTCACCCCCACGCCCGACCAACTCGACCTCCTGCCCACCGACGCCGACGTGGCCTTCTACGAAGAGCATGGCTACTATGTCTCCAAGGAGGGGCTGCTGCCGGAGGCTCTCATCGACGCTGCCTGGGACGGCAGCCACCGCTTTTACGAAGGCGAGCGAGACTTCGTCATGCCGTGCGAAACCGGCTACGCCAACTGGAAGAAAGGCGACGGCGATGGACTGCGGAACAACGAATTCGTGTCGCTGCAAAAGAAGGAACTGCGCGCGCTGGCCACCTATCCGATGCTCGGCGCCATCGCTGCAAAGCTGAGCCGCAGCGCGACCATCCGCGTGCTGGACGATCAACTTTTCTACAAGCCCTCCAAGTCCGACAACGCGGCGGCCACGATCTCCGGCTGGCACTCGGATCAAGCCTACTGGCCGACTTGCAGTTCCAGGAAAATGATCACCTCGTGGATCCCTCTGCACACCGTGGAGATGGAGCGCAGCCCGCTGCTCATCATGTCCGGGAGCCATCGGTGGAAGGGCCAGCCGCAGATGTCTTTCAACAACAAGAATCTGGCCGAGCTCGAGGAAAAGCTGCGCGCGGATGGCCGGGACGTGCATGTCGTCCGCATGGCTTTGAAAAAAGGGCAGGCCAGTTTTCACCAGGGGTGGACGATCCACGCCAGCCTCGCAAACACCAGCGGGCAGCCCCGGCTCTCCTACGCCGTGCATATGCAGGATGGCGACAATCACTACGTCCCGCACCGCGATGGCGAAGGCCGGGAGGTCCACATGTTTGACGAGCAACTCTGCCGCAAGCTGCCCAACGGCGACCCGGACTTCAGCGACCCCGCCATCTTTCCCACCATCTGGTCGGAGGGGGCCTGATGGATATCCTGCATATGGAGGCCGACGATCCGCGCTGGCGCGAGATCCTGGAGCGGCTCCCGCACGACTTCTACCATCTCCCCGAATACTCGAAGCTGGAGAGCGAGACGAGTCCGGCTCGTCCGATGGCCTTTTGGGCCGGCGAAGGAGCGCAGGAGCTTTTCATTCCCTACCTGCTCCGGCGATGCGACGTCCTCTTTCCGGAAGCCACCGCCGCCGACAAGGTGTACGACGTGGTCTCTCCCTACGGGTATCCCGGGCTGGTGCTGAGCGACGCAGCGCGCAAGTCTCCGGAGTTTGCGCAGCGAGCGATGCAGCGCCTGAGCGAAACCTTCCGCGAGCAGGGCGTCTGTTCCGCTTTCTTCCGCATGCACCCGCTGTTCAGCGAGGGGTTCCCGGCGCTCTTTTCGGAGCAGTTCTTTACCGCCTCCAGCGAGACCGTGGCGATCGACCTGACCCTGGACGAAAGCACGATCTGGAAAAACATCCGCGACGGCCACCAGTGGACGATCCGGAAATGCCGGCGCCTGGGTTTTGAGCCGCGGATGGTGTCGCTCGGCGAGCACATCGACGCGTTTTTGGGCGTCTATCAGGAGACGATGGACCGGGTGAATGCGAAGGATTCCTATTACTTTGGCCGGGAGTACTTCGCGAGGCTCGGAACGATGCCGGAGCATGTGCATCTCTGCCTGGTCGAGATCGAAGGCGCGCCCGCGGCGGCGTGTATTTTCTTTGAATGCGGCGGCATCGTGCAGGCTCATCTGGGCGGCACCCGGACGGAATACCTGTCGAAATCGCCCTTTCACCTGGCGCTCTACTTCGGAGCGGAGTGGGCCAGGGCCCGGGGCAATCGCTACCTCCACCTCGGTGGCGGCGTGGGAGGCTCGAACGACCGCCTCCTTCATTTCAAACGCGGCTTCTCCGATCTTACCTTTCCATTCCTGACTTTGCGCATGATCACCGACGGAGCGAAGTATGGGGAATTGACGGCGCTTTGTGCCCAGGCGGCGAATGTCCCGATGGAAGAGCAGCTTCAGAACGAGTACTTCCCGGCCTACCGCGCGCAGTAGCGGAAGAGCCAGGGAGGGAAGGGGAAAGTTTGAAGCGGCAGATTCGCCGCAGCGGCGCGCCTTGTAATTTGCTTCTTTGGACCTTGGCTCTTGCCTGGAATTTGGTTCTTGGAACTTGGAATTTCCCCCTCTCCATGCCCCACCCCCTCCGTACCACCGTCGTCGGCAGCTACCCATTCCCCGCCTGGCTCGAAGCCGCCTGCCAGCAACTCGACCGCTTCGGCGCCGACGATCTCGCGGAGATGCAGGACGACGCGGTGCTCGCGGCATTGCACGATCAACTCGCCGCCGGCCTCGACGTGGTGACCGACGGCGAGCAGACCCGGCTCGACTTCAATCTCTCCTTCTACGGCTTCCTCGAAGGGCTCGCGCTCGAAGGCGCATCGCCGCGGCGCTGGGGACCGCCGGCGCACGATCAGCGGGGAAAACACCGCGTGACCGGCGAGCTGCGCGCCCCGCGCGGGCTCGGGGTGGTGGAGGAATTCCAGAGATTGCAACGCCTCGCTGCATCCACGGATCACCAGTCACCATTCACTCTGAAAGCCTCCGTTCCCGGCCCCTACACCCTGAGCGGCCGGCTCATCCCAAACTCCCAGTATCCCGATCGCTACGCCCTCACCGAGGCGCTGCTCCCGATCGTGCAGCGCGAGCTCGTCGCGCTGGTCGAGGCCGGCTGCCGCGAGATCACCGTGGATGAGCCGTCGATGAGCTGCTACGCGCACAAGGACGATCCGAAACGCTTTGCGGAAATCTTCAATCGCACCGTCGCGCCGATCGTCGGCAAGTGCCGGCTGTCCACGCATTTGTGCTTCGGAAACTTCAAGGCGCGCGCGGTGGGATTGCCGCGTT
>JBGSYE010000674.1:0-4902 GCA_041751075.1 Chthoniobacteraceae bacterium | reverse complement strand
CTTGAACCACGCGCCGTAGCGCTGGCTCAACTCGGGATACGTCTCCAGCCCGACCAGCACGCCCGCCGCGAGAATCACCGCGATGATGAGTGCATGAAACCAGCGGGCGGCGACGATGCGCTGGCAGTAGGCAGTCGTCACAAACCTTTCTCCCGGACGCGTGCGGCGGTTTCCGCGCGACTGGTATGGCGGGCCTTGATCAGCCTGAAAAGCATGGCGATGGAACCGGCCAGCATCACGGTGATCAGGGTGGCCGCGAACTGCTTTTCCGCGTGGCCATCCAGCACCGCCAGCCAGCCCACGCTGGCCCGCCAGACGAAGACGACCGCGAGCAGCCCGGTGGTCGTCATTGCCGCCGGCAGGCTCCAGCGGACGCCGCGCGCCATCAGCACGCCCCACAGGATCGAGAGCGCGCCAAAGGTGCCGCCGGACATTAGCGCGGTCTTCGCTTTTTCCGGGTTCGACAGGTAGCCGAGCAGCCCCATGCCGGCGAGGAAGCAGCCATAGAAAATCAGCCAGCCCGCGGTCTTGGTGTTCATGGTGGAAAGAGTTTGTTGGTTGTCATTCAGGAAGCCCGGCGGTGGTCGCTATTCGATGAATTGCACGCGTCCGGTATCCAGGTCGTAGCGTGCGCCCACGACTTTCAGGGTGCCGGCCTTGACGCGCTCCGCCAGCACCGGCCCGGCCTTGCTCAGTTGCAACGTGACTTCGCGCACGGCATTTTCCACCGCATCTCCGGGCTGGCCTTTGGCTTTGGCGACCGCCGGCTTGATCGCCTTCACGATGGCCGGCAGATGTCCGTGGGCCTTGCCTCCGCTGACGGCGGCGGAAACCGCGCCGCAGCGCTCGTGGCCGAGCACGAGGATGAGCGATGAGCCGAGATGTTCGACTGCGTATTCGATGCTGCCCAGGCCGACGCCGTCCACCACATGCCCCGCCGTGCACACGACGAAGAGGTCGCCCAAGCCCTGGTCGAAGACGACCTCCGGGCCGACGCGGGAGTCCGAGCAACTCACGACGATGGCAAACGGTTTCTGCCCGCCGGCGACCGCCGCACGGCGCTTGGCGGACTTTTTGGCCTGCGTCGAGATACCGTCCACGAACTTCGCGTTGCCGACCTTCAGGCGCAAGAGGGCGAGGTCCGGCGGAGACTTCTCCGTCACGGCGGCGAGGCCCGTGCTGCCCAGGGCTGCGCAAATCGCGAGCGCAGTGAGCGGCGAAAGGAACCGGGACGAGGTGAAGTGTGCGGGCTTGGTGGTGTTCTGGGTTTTCATATCGTGGAAATGGGTTTTCTGTCCGGCTTGGGCTCGACGGAGATGCCTCAATGAGAGCGGGGTTTCTCGTGAAGGAGCGGGGCCTTCCCACTGAGCCGGGCGAAACGAGCCGCGATCGGTTCCGCCAAAAGCGTCCGCATGGTTTCGAGCAGCACCGGGATTTCCAAGGGCTTCTCCAGCAACGCGCCGACGCCGGCAGCCTGCGCCCGTGCCTGCTGATCCGGGAGCGCCGTGATCATGATGACGGGCAGCAACGGCCGGGAGCGCGTGAGTTCCGCAAAGGTCTCCCACCCGCTCCTGCCCGGCATCCTGAGATCCGTCAGCACGATGTCGAAGAGGCCGTCGCTCATCGTGTGGATCGCTTCGTCGCCGCTTTCCACAAACACGACCTCAAAACCTTCCGACACGAGAACGCCAGCGAGGGCCGCGCAAATCCTGGGTTCATCATCCACCAGCAACACCCTGGGTCTTTCCACTGTGTCGGTGGTTGGTTTCATCCCACTTCACCTCGGGCAAGTTTCGGAGTCGCGCCGGACGCTTCGAAATAGCGCGTGCGCGGATTTCCACCCGCGATCCGCGCCAGCCGCGTCTCAGGCGACTCGGCCAGAAGGTTGCGCATGGTTTCCAGCAGCAGCGGAATATCGAGCGGCTTTTCCATCAGCGCGGCGACTCCCGCGCCGGCGGCGAGCGGGTGCTGGTCGGGCCGCGCGGTGATGATGATGATCGGCAGCAGCGGGTTGATCGCCGTGAATTGCTCGAAGGTATCCCATCCACCTTTCACCGGCATGTTGAGATCGAGCAGGACGATGGCGGCGCCGCCGACGGTGTGAAAATTCTGGAGCGCCGCGTTCCCGTCGAATGCCTGGATCACGTCATAACCCTCCGAGCGCAGCACGCCGCTGAGCGCCGCGATGACCGAAATATCGTCATCGACGAGGAGGACCTTGGTTTTCATCGCCGGGTCAGCTTGGGTGAGGATCGGCGTCGCTTATCGACCAGCCGCGTCTTCCGTTTGCGGAGCTGGCGGGCGAGCTTGTCGCTGATCTTGTCGATCGCGGCGTAGAGATCACCATCGACATCGGTGGCGTGGATGTCCGGCCCGGCGACCGCGAGGTGAACTTTGACGCAGTAGTAACTGCCGGACGCCGCCTGCTCGTCATGCACGAGGACGACGTGCGCTGCGAGGATCTCGCTGGCGATGTCTTCGAGGCGCATGATTTTCTCCGCGACGTAGGCGTGGATAACACCGGTGAGGCGGACGTTGCGAGGGCTGAGATGGATTTGCATGGGATGGTGATTGAGAGGTGGCGTGATTAGTCGCGCCGTCCCATGAGGAGCGGCAGCAGGTGGAGGAGGAAGTAGGCGAGCGACGTGACGAAGGCGGCCACATAGGTCCAGCCCGCAGCGTTCAAGACCTTGCGCACTGCGGACATCTCATCGTCCGTGCCGATGAATCCCATGCCGCCCAGAATCGCCGTGGCGCGGCGCGAGGCGTCGAACTCCACCGGCAGCGTGACGAGATTGAAGACCATGATAACGCCCCAGGCGGCAGCCATGATCAGCCCGCCCGTGTAGGGCGAGATCAGGCCGGTGAACATACCGATCAGCGGCAGCCACATCACGATCTGGCTGGCGTAGCTGGTCGCGCCGACCGCAGCCATGCGCCACTTCAGCGGCGCGTAGGCGATCTGATGCTGGATGGCGGGGCCGCATTCATGCGCGCTCACGCCGAGCGCGGCGCAGGGGGTGCCGTGGTAGTTCTGCGACGAGAGCACCAGCCGCTTGTGCATCGGGTCGTAGTGGTCGCCGAGCATTTCGTCGTGCTCCGCGATTTCCACGTCGGTGATACCCGCGCGCTCCAGAATTCGCGCGGCCACTTCGGCTCCGTTCAAGCCGGAGGAGGCGGGCACATTGCTGTAGCGAAGATAGGTGCGCTTCACGCGCCAGGTGGCCAGGAGCGAGATCGCAAGGGTCGTGACGAAGACGATGAGAAACAATGCAGTCATAGTTGATCACCCCTTTAGCGGGCGCCATGCCACCGGATTTCATGGATGCCGTAACACCATGAAGATAAGATACTTGCGTCACATTTCAAAACACGGGCACGCCAATCCTGTGGTAACTCTCCTTCCTGCGCTGATAAGTTACTTCCCACCGTGATGAAGCCCGCTCTCAAACTCCGCCTTACTGCTCTCGGCATGGCCATGGCCGCCCTGATCCTGGCCAGCGCCTGGTCGGTGAGGACGGGCTGGCGACAGGTCGCGGAGCTGAACGAAGGGCTGCGCATCGCCGAGCGAGTGGACACTTCCATCGTGGCCCTCAAGAGCGAGTTGATTCGCGCTGAGATGATGGCGGATGCGGCGCAGTGGCAGCGGTATCTCGAAAACAGCCGTGCGCTGGCGGGCTGGATCGCCGAACAAAAGCCACTCCTGAAGACGAAGCATGAGCGGGAGTTGCTCGATCGCGTCGGCACCGACTACGAGCGCTACCTCGCCGACGCCGCCGACTGCGTGCGGCAACTCCCCGGCGGCGAACTGACCCACGCCGAGCAGCGTCGGGCAGTCGATCTCTTCGACCAGCTCTCGGAAGTGCGCCGCAAGGGTGTCGGACAATTCCTCGCCGATTCGCACCGCTTCATCGCGACCCTTCAGAAAGTGAATCTCACGCTGCTGGCGATGACCGCCGCGTTCGCCATCTGGCTGCTCGTCTCGGCCTACCGCGGCCTCCTCGTCCCGCTGCGCCGGCAGCTCGCCGAGACCGGCGCGGCCCTCGAACACGCGCGGAAACTCGCCTCGCTCGGCGTGCTCGCCTCCGGCGTCGCGCACGAGATCCGCAACCCGCTCACCGCGATCAAGGCACGCCTTTACACCCACCAGAAACTGCTCACCGCAGGCACGCCGGAGCACGAGGACTGCGAATTCATCGGCGAGGAAATCAGCCGCCTGGAACGCATCGTCCGCGACTTCCTCCAGTTCGCGCGCCCTTCCGAGCCGCAGCTCGCGGCCATCTCGCCGGGAGACGTGCTGCGCGATGTGCAGGAATTGCTCGCGCCTGAACTGCGGAAGTCGTCGATCGAACTCGCGGTGGACGGCACGGTCGGGACCGCTATCCAGGCGGACGCGCAGCAGCTCAAGCAGGTGCTCATCAACCTCGTGCGCAACGCCGCCCAGAGCATCGGCGAGAACGGCAGGATCACCCTGCGTGCCTGCGGGAGTCGGATCGCAAAGGGCGGCGCACGGGCGGTCGCGCTGGAGGTGGAGGACACCGGCAAAGGCATTCCGCCCGATGTGCAAAAGCAGCTCTTCGATCCGTTCTTCACCACCAAGCCGAGCGGCACCGGCCTCGGGCTTTCCATCGCCGCGCGCATCGTCGAGAAGCACGGCGGCGCGCTCGAGTTCGAGACACGAGACGGCGGCGGCACTACCTTCCGCGTCGTGCTGCCGACCGAGCCCATCGCATGAGTCCCAAACGCCCATCCAGACCCAAATCCATCCAGTCCGCGAAGTCCGGCTTCGACGGGCTGCTGCGGGAGGTGCGCGAACTCATCGCCGAGAGCCGGCTCGCGACCAATGGCCGCGAGGCCGTCGCGCTGGAAATCGAAGACACCGGCGGAGGCATTCCGCCCGAG
>JBGSYE010000673.1:0-4092 GCA_041751075.1 Chthoniobacteraceae bacterium | reverse complement strand
CGCGAGGCGTGCCCGAGGCGCCCGATACCGTTCAATTTCCCGCCGCGCGCAATCCGCTCACGATCATCCGCAGCGCCGAGCCCCGCGCGGAGACGCCGTCACCCTCGCCGGGTCCATTGCCCTCGCGATTGACGCTCTCCCCTGCCCTCGCCGGACGCGAACTGCTCCAGGCGCCGGATCTCGCGATCGCCGCGCGCACTTCCACACCAGTCGAGCCATCGCAGTACCTCATCGGAGTCAGCGATCGCGGCGAAGTGCGCTTCGTCTTTCTACAGGATTCATCCGGCAATCCCGAAATCGACGCCGCCGGTGCCCGGAGCCTAGCGCGCGCCGCCTTCTCCCAGCACGGAGCAGCCGTGACCTGGGGCCATGTCACGATCTCCTGGGGCGATGAAGTGCTCTTGGAAAATCCGAAATAGCTGATGATCCGCGTTTCCCTCAGCTATCTGATTTGCTTTTACCTCGTGCTCCTGCTCGGGCCGATCTTCTGCTCGTGGCTTTTCCACGAATGGCGTCGGCAACGGCGCGAGCGCGCGGCCTTCCGCCATCTCCTGCGCTGCGGCATGTGTGGGTTCGAGTTTGAAGATCGGAGCGACACGCTGCTCCCGCGCTGCCCGCACTGCGCGAGCCTCAATGAGCGCTTCCAGATCTCGAGGCTGTAGGTCACTTGGAGGCACATGCTCCGTCAAGTCCCTGACCAACGGGCGAAGGAGGCGCGAGCCGACCGCCTCCGCCCCGAAATCAGGGACATGACGGAGCATGTCCCTCCAGATTTGCCCTTCCCCCGCGCTGCGCCGCTCTGCTATGCCCCGTCATGGCAGAAATCACTCCCACCTCCGCGATCGACGCAGAGTTTTACCAGGCTGCTGCGGCCTTCTTCTCCGCCAATCGCGAGGTCGCCCTGACCTACGATGACGTGACGCTCGCCACGCTCTACAGCGAGATCCTTCCCCGCGAGACGAATCTCGAAACGACCCTCGCCGAGCGCCTCCATCTGCACATCCCGATCATCAGCGCGGACATGGATACCGTCACCGAAGCGCCGATGGCCATCGCCATGGCGCTCGCGGGCGGGCTCGGGCTCATCCATTGCAACATGCCCGAGCGGCAGCAGCTCAGCGAAGTGAGCCGCGTGAAGAACAACGTCCACGGCCTGATCCAGGATCCGATCAAGGTCGGCCCGGAGCAGCTCCTCGGCGACGTGCTCCGCCTCATCGAAGATCGCAACTTCGCCTTCCGCACCTTCCCCGTCGTCGATGCCGACGGTGTGCTGCTCGGCCTGCTCTCCGGCCACGTCGTGCGCCCGCGCTACGCCGCGCATCAGGTGGGGACGGCGATGACCTCCCGCGCGCAAGTCCACACCATCCACGAACGCGAACTGGGGAATGATCCCATCGCCCGCGCGGACCGCTTTTTCACCGAGCACATCGGTATCCACAAGCTCCTCGTCGTCGATGATGGCGACCGTCTGCGCGGGCTCTTCACGATGAGCGACATCGAGCGGATCATCCACGAGCGGCAGGCGCAGTTGAAGCCGGCGCGCGACAGCGGATTCCGGCTGCTCTGCGGCGCGGCGCTCACGGCCACGCGGAATTCCACCGGCGAGCTCGACACCGAGCGCATCCGCGCGCACGTCACCGGGCTCGTCGAGCGCGGCGTCGATGCCGTGGCCATCTCGACGGCGCATGGCTTCAGCAAAGGCGTCGGCGACACCGTGCGCCTGGTCCGCTCGGCCTTTCCCGAGCTGGCGATCATCGCGGGGAATGTCACCAGCGCCGCGGGCGTCGAGTATCTCGCGGACAGCGGCGCGAATGTCGTGAAAGTCGGCCAGGGCCCGGGCTCCATCTGCACCACGCGAATCGTCGCCGGCGTCGGCATCCCGCAGCTCACCGCGCTCTACGTCTGCTCCCGCGCCGCGGCGGCGAAAGGCGTGAGCATCATCGCCGACGGCGGCATCGTGAAGAGCGGCGACATCGTGAAGGCGCTCACGCTCGCCAATGCCGTCATCTGCGGCGGCCTGCTCGCCGGCTGCCCGGAAGCGCCGGGACAGATCATGGAGATCAATGGCAAGCCGTACAAACAGTACCGCGGCATGGGCACGCTCGCGGCGATGCAGGCCGGCAGCGCCGCACGCTACGGCCACGCCGCGAAGGACAATTCCCGCAAGATCGCCGCCGAGGGCGTCGAGGCTCTCAAGGAAGTGAACCCGCCGCTCGATACCGTGCTCACGCAGCTCGCTGGCGGCGTGCAAAGCGGGATGGGCTACCTCGGGGCGCGCGATCTGGCGGACTTGCGGCATCGAGCGCGATTCATCCGCGTGACCCCCGCTGGCCAGCGTGAGAGCGCGCCGCACGACATCGTCGAGGTAAAGGCCGGGGCAAAGTGAACGACCGTGATTGTAGCACGTTCACCCGCCGATGTGCGCCATCTCGACCTTCGTGCGCGGAGGGGTCGCGGCGGAGCGCAGCTCGGAGTAGCGGTCGGTGCGCGCAGTCCAGACACGGGAGATGAGGGCGGTGATCTCAGTGTCCGTCGCGCCGGCGCGCAGCGGAGTGCGGAGGTCGTGGCCGGCACTGGCGAAGAGACACGTGTAGAGCCGGCCTTCGGCGGAGAGACGGGCGCGGGTGCAATCGCCGCAGAAGGGTTGGGTAACGCTGGCGATGATGCCGATCTCGCCGCCACCGTCGCGGTGCCGGTAGCGGCGGGCGACTTCGCCGCGATACTGCGCGGGCAGTGCTTCCAGTGGCAACTCTGCTTCGAGGCGCGCGATGATCTCCGCGCCGGGCACGACGTCCTGCATGCGCCAGCCGTTCGTATTCCCTACATCCATGTACTCGATGAAGCGCAGGATGAAATCCGGGCCGCGGAAGTGGCGCGCCATCGGGACGATCTCGCCATCGTTCACGCCGCGCTTCACGACCAAGTTGATCTTGATCGGACGGAACCCCGCGGCGCGCGCGGCGTCGATTCCCGAGAGCACGCGATGAACGGGAAAATCGACGTCGTTCATCGCGCGGAAGATGGCGTCGTCGAGCGAATCGACGCTCACCGTGAGCCGCAGCAGGCCGGCGGCGTGAAGCTTCGCGGCTTCTTCGCAAAGGCGGGAGCCATTCGTGGTGAGCGTGAGATCGCGCAGGCCGTCGAGCGGCGCGAGGAGGCGCACGAGACGATCGAGCTGCCGACGCAGGAGCGGCTCGCCGCCTGTGAGGCGCACCTTTTCCACCCCGAGCTGGACGAAGATGCCGGCGAGGCGCGCGATCTCCTCGAAGGTGAGGATGTCTTCCTTCGGCAGGAAGTCGTAGCCGTGGCCGAAAATCTCCTTCGGCATGCAGTAGCCGCAGCGGAAATTGCAGCGATCCGTGACCGAGATGCGCAAGTCGCGCAGCGGGCGGTGGAAGGTGTCGAGCGGCGGCACGGGATGGTGAGTGGAGAGGTCAGCGCTGAAGCGTGAGTGCAGAGAACATTCAACATCCAACACTCAACATCCAACATTCAATGGACCACCGAACCCGGTGCTCGCTCCATTGAATGTTGGATGTTTCCGGCCCACCGGCCCACGGACTGCCTGCTATTTTCCTCCCGCCTTGCGCAGCTCTTCAAAGTCCCGTCCGCCATTCTTCGCCGCCAGCACGTAAGTCGTCATCGCGGCGAAGTGCTTCACGAAGAGTCCGGCGTCGATCATCCCGTCCTTCAGCCACCAGCCTTTCTTGTCCTGCTCCTTCAGCGCAGTCTGCACTTTCTGATACTGGCCTTTGGCGCGGCTTGCCCATTTTTTCGGAATCTCGGGATCGGCGCGCCCGCGCAGGATGGCCTCGCGGCCCTCGGCGATTTCCGCTGCGAGCTTGTCGAGATCCTTTTGGTAGTCGTCGTCGGTTTTGAAGCCGTAGTGCGTCGGCAGGTCCGTGTCGTCGGCGGTGAGTTCGTAGGTGCCGGCCTTGCAGTAGAGTGGCTTGTCGGTGCCGAGTTCGTAGAAGCGCGCCCAGCGTCCGTCCTTGAGTTTCGTCTTCGCAAACCACGCGAGCGCGGGCTTCACCGGCTCGATCCATTTCGCATCACCGGTGGCGAGCCAGAGCTCGAAGAGCGTCCTCAAGG
>JBGSYE010000672.1:0-4020 GCA_041751075.1 Chthoniobacteraceae bacterium | reverse complement strand
TGCCACGCGTGCGCTGGAATTTCCCCCGGTTCCGGGCGCGTCAGAATCGGCGAGCGGTGCGCCGACGAAAGTCCCGAAAGCGGTGGAGCCGGAACCAGAAGGAGGCAAGGCGCACCAGTTGCCCGTCGTTGTGGTAAATGGCGAGCGACACGCGCCCATCGCGCGGGATTTCCACGGGAAAGGAAACGTCGGCCGCCTAGGGTGAAAGAACTCCGCGGCAGCCAGGGAGCCGGGTTTTCACAATGTATGATGCGCGGCAGTATCGCTACTTTGTGGGACGACCGACAGATCGTCTGCCGGATGCCATTCGTGCCGAAGATCGCGCATGACGAGCGCATGATCGAAGTGGACGGCTCCAGTCGGGAAATGGGTGGTGTCGTCGAAGTAACTCGAATGGGCGGTGGTGACCGCCAGAGGCTGCACGCGCCACTCGAGCGTCCGCAGGACTAACCCGTCGAGTCTCGACCCGTCGCGCGTCGCGGAGTAACCGAGACAGCCACCCTCGAAAAAGGCGGAGGCCTCGAGCAAGGAATCGAAACAGGAGGTCGGTGGCAGTCTGTCCCCGGTTTCGCCGATGACTCGCACCGAAACCTGCCCATCGTCCGCGGCCATCGCCAGGTCGATATGGCAGCCATCGTCCGAGACAGTGAAGCTCGCGTGATGATGCTCCCCTGGGAAAAGCCGGCCGCCGGCCAGGCTGTTCAGACGGGAGCCCGTGTCACGTCGCGGAATGAAGACTCCCGCGCGCGCGGTGCCAGCGGCGTCCGTCCATTCGACGGCGATCCGATGCGCGGCGTTCTCGCTGGAAAGGCCGAGCCAACCCGGCAGCCCAGCCGGGCGGAGATGCTCCAGGCGGATGAGACAGATCCCGGCGATGGCATGGCCGCGATGAAGCTTCGGGCGGAAGGGGGCCGGCAGGTGCTGCTGGATCGCGGCGGGATCCACGCGGAAGTTCACCAGCAACCTTCGCTTAATCGTGCCTTTGAGAACCGGGATCCGCATCGGAAAAGCGCCTGACATTGTGACTAGTCATCCCCGCGCTCCCAGGCTCTGCCTGGAAACGACGCTGTCCCGGAGCCTCCGCCTCCCCGCGGCGAGGCAGAGCCTCGAACACGAGTGGCCCCTACCGGGACAGGCGGAGCCATTCGTTGCCGCGCATCGATAGCCGTCATTTCATGGGTTGTCGCAGGATGGTTTTCCAATTCATTGGGTGGGCGCGTCGAATATCGGTCAGGTAAATCTCGTGGTGCTTTCCGGTTAGGCTGGAATGTGTGTCAATATACTCATGCAGCTTTACGATCGTGGGACCCTCTGCTGAAAATGGGCCGAGATGTAGAATCTGGGCGCATCGGCCCTCGGAAAACTCCTCCAACCGCAGTTTGTGGAGGGCCGGAAGACTCTTCTTCCGGCCGACTTCAGCAATGGCGTCCTCGATGGTTTCGTCACGCACGAAGGGCGGCTGCAAAATCATCATCGTCCAATTCCAGTTCGCTTTGTCCCGGGTCATAAAGGCGGACATGTCATCAGCCCACCAGAGTCCTTCGAGGGGCATCACAGCGTAGTCGGTCTTCTGAACTCCCTTTTTCACGGCAAACTTTGCCGTGTAGGAGACGCTAAACAATGCCTCAACGGCTTGCGCATACTCTTGGGAAGTGTTTGGGTCGCCCTGGCCGTCAACCATCAGGTATTTGAGCGCCGGCACCGTGACTTGCGCGACTTCTTGGGCAGAGACTTTGTAGAGCTGTTTCAACTCATCCTTGAGGTCAACTTTCTTCATGGTCGCTCGCGATGACGGTAAATAGACAGCGCGTCCACACCGATAACTCTCCTACCGGCGCTGCCGCTGCCGCGGGGTTTGGTCATTTCGATGGGGTCGAGGGCGGCGGCGAGTTCCTGCTCGGGGAGGATTCTTTCTCGTGCCCAAAGTTCAGGGCAGCGCTGGGGCAGCGAAGGGACGAGGGGGAAGGCACGGGTTAGCGCGGCGGGAGGATGTCGGCGAGGCGGAGGGTGACGTCGGGGAAGGCGAGCGGGGAGGCGGCGCCGTCGGCCGGGATGGTGAATTGCTCGCGGTAGGCCGGGCCGGCGGGCTGGCGATGGATTTCGAGACAGTCGTCGATGAGGTTGAGCAGCCAGAATTCGCGGATGCCGGTGGCGGCATAGGCGCGCAGTTTTTCCTCGCGATCGTATTGGAGGGAGCTGTCGGCGACTTCGATGATGAGGAAGACTTCGTCGGGCCGCGGATGGCGCCGGGCGTGGCCGCGATTCCATGGGACCAGGGTGAGGTCGGGCTGCGGGGCGGAGTAACGTTCGAGTTCGACGGGGTTTTGCGGGGAGATTTTGTAGCGGCGCCGGGCCTGGTCTCCGAACTCGGCATTGAGATTGGTGACGGCTTGGGCGTGGCGGTGGCCGATGGCGTGCATGATGATGAGTTCTCCGTGGAGCAGTTCGATGCGATCCCGCGAGTCGAGGACGCCGGTTTCGCACAAGTGTTGGAATTCATCGGCGGTGAATTTGTAGGTGTCGGCCAGCGCGCTCATGATGGGCAAACTGCCAGAGAGAGGAGGCGGTGACAAGATGCGCCTCGCGCCCGTTCCTCAAACGCTGCGCTGATATTGGTAACGAGAGGGATCTTTCCGATTAGCCGGCGCGCGCGGGCCAATCGGCGGGGTTCTTCGACTCCGCTCTGCTCGCTACACTCGCTCCGCTGCGCTCAGGATGACTCGTAGCGGCACCTTGCCGCCTTTCAGGCGCGGGCGTAGTCTCGCGCCATGCCGACCGTCGTCCCGCTGCCCGCCAATGCCCGCGGCTCTTTGCACAACGCCGAAGAGTTTCTCGACTGGCTGGAGCCGAAGATGCGGGCGGATCTGATCGGAGGGAAAAAATTCATGCACTCGCCCGTCAATATCCGCCACGCGGAAATCGTGAACCTGGTGGACACGCTCCTGCGGCTTTACGTCGATGAATTCCAACTCGGCTCAGTGCAGCGGGAGAACTGGTGTGTGCGGCTGAGCGCCCGCGACGTTTTCATGCCGGACATCTGCTACTTCACGCCGCAGCAGCGCGGGTTGTTTCAGGAGACGCACGCGCCGTTCGCGCCCACCTTGGTGATCGAGGCGCTCTCGCCCTCCTCGGGAAAACGCGACGCGCGGGAGAAGTTCGCTGCCTACGAGAAGCACGGAGTCCTCGAATACTGGCTGCTCGATCCCGACGACCGGCAGCACCGTTTTTACGCGCGCGATGGCGAGGTGCTCACGGAATTCGGCGAAGGTGCCAAGCGGATCGAATCGCGTGCCGTGCGCGGCTTCCGCGTCGAGCGCGCGTGGCTCGACGCGCCGACGAAGTTCTCCTTGAACGAGTGCTTCCGGCAGATCGTGCGAAAGCGCTGAACGAGAGAGCCACCGCCCGTGACTCCGCGCCTGATAGGCATCTCGTTACCAAACTTTCGCCCTCGTTCCCAGGCTCTGCCCGGGAATGACGCTGTCCCGGAGGCTTCGCCCCCCCCCGCTGCGAGGCAGAGCCTCGAAGACACGGGCGTTCCCAGGCAGAGCCGGGAACGAGGGCGAAAGCGTGGAAGAGCCCCCGGACGCGGCGACCCCACCGGCTCGCCCGTGGGATCACTCCGGAGGAAGTGCGGATGGCCAGCCGCAGCCGGAAAGGCGACTGCCGGCTCAGTGGCATCGGACTCGTGCAACCCGCCCTGAGCAAGCGCTGGCTGGAAGCCAGGGGAGGGCCCGAACTGCGGTCACGATGGATCGGACTGTACTATGGCGAAGGTCACGCGGCAGCTCGAACCATGAAATGTTTCGTCGAATACCTCGGGTCTCTGGAATGCACGGCCATCTCGGCCATCGCGAGGTTGGCATAGCTCCAGTAAAGACGTTCCGCTACTGTGGTTTTAGCAGGGGACGGCATCGAAGTGGCCTAACGACCCCAAGCTCAGCGACTGCGGAGGGCGGCGCAGCCTGTGCGGAAAGGTGGCTGGGGGCGAGCGCAGCGAGGCGGCAGGAGCACAGGCTGTGA
>JBGSYE010000671.1:0-6471 GCA_041751075.1 Chthoniobacteraceae bacterium | reverse complement strand
TCAATGTGAACAAGGAAGGCAACATCACCGCCGGCGACATCCAGGAGAGCACCGGAGTCGAGGTCGTGAATCCCAAGCAGCACATCGCCACGCTGGACAAGAAGCACAAATTCGAGGCCGAACTTACCGTGCGCCTCGGCCGCGGCTTCTCCACCGGCGACGAGAACAAGTATCCCGACATGCCCATCGGCGTGATCCCGATCGACTCCATCTTTTCGCCCGTGACCCGCGTGAAATACTCCGTGGGCAACACCCGCGTCGGCCAGCGCACCGACTACGACAAGCTCGAGATCGAGATCTGGACCGACGGCCGCATCAAGCCCGAGGACGCGCTCACCCAGGCGTCGTCGATTTTGAAGAAGCACTTCGAGCCCTTCTACAACTACGACGAGAATGCCGTGCAGTTCGACGAGACCGCGCCGCAGCAGAACCAGGAGAACGTCAAACTCAAGAAGCTGCTCAACATGTCGGTCAACGAGATCGAACTCAGCGTCCGCGCCGCGAACTGCCTGAACAACGCGAACATCACCACCGTCGGCCAGCTCGCCATGAAGAGCGAAGCCGAGATGCTCAAGTATCGGAACTTCGGCAAGAAGTCGCTCAACGAGATCAAGGAAAAGCTCACCCAGCTCGGACTCTCGCTCGGGATGAAATTCGAGACCGGCCTCGTGGACTCCAACGTGATGTCCGACGCCAGCCTGAGCGTCCAGTAAGCGCAGCGCTTTATTAAGAACACACTTCCATGCGACACCAAAAAAAGACGGTCAAGCTGGGCCGCAAAGAGGGGCACCGTAAGTCCCTCCTCGCGAACCTCGCCGTGAGCCTGATCGAACACACCCGCATCAAGACCACCCTCGCGAAAGCCAAGGCCGTGCGCCCGCTCGCCGAGAAGCTCGTGACCATCGGCAAGAAGGGCACCCTCCACGCCCGCCGTACCGCCAAGGCGGTGCTGCGGCAGGATGGCGCGGTGAAGAAACTCTTCAGCGACATCGCCCCGCGCGCCGCGGCACGGAATGGTGGCTACACCCGCATCATCAAGCTCGGCCAGCGCAAGAGCGACTCCGCTCCCATGGCCCTGATCGAGTGGGTGGACGCGCCAGTTGAAGTCGAGACCGTCGCCGCCAATCCCAAGCCCGCGAAGAAAGCCGCGAAGGCGAAGGCCGAGCCCACCGCAGCCGCGGAAGGCGCCGCCGAAACGAAGCCCGCGAAGAAACCGCGCGCGAAGAAGACTGAAGAAAAAAAGGACGCCGAATAGCGCCGATCTGTTCGCAGTTCTGCCATCATCACCGAAAGGGCGAGCCCGCGAGGTCTCGCCCTTTCCGCATGTGCGCACGATCGCGGAATCGGGGTACCATGCGCGCCCAGCGTGTTGGTTGTCGCGCCCCGGCCGACCCACACGCCTCGCCCACCCAACCAACCCCGCGATTCTCCTCCTCCTCGACAAGACGCGCACGGTACCCGCACTCAACCGTCCTCCGCTGGATGCCAGGGCCTCCCACATACAGAAACCCCCGTAGGACGCGACCTGACCCCAATTTCAGACGGAGCGCTCTTGCCTCCGAGGGATGCGAACAGGTACAAACACGCCCGTAATCGGGTCTGCCAAGTGCGGGCCAGCACGAAAATCCAAACCATCAAAGCAGATATCAAAGATATCATCATCATGAAAACGAGTCTAAAAACAATCGTCGCGGCGAGCATCCTGGCCGCTGTTTCCCAACAAGCCGAAGCGGGATTTCTCTTCGTAACCGGGCACGATACCGACGATCATGCGAACGGCGACTACCAGCGAGCCGGTCTCGATTTCCTCAGCTTCGGAACTATTGCCTCAGGTGCTCAGATCGCGCAACGTGCGACGATCTCTGTCGGCTATCTTGGCAACGGTGACGGAAGCACCTTTGGAGAGGCGACGAGCGGATACACCGACCGAACCTTCATCGATCTGGACGTCGCGGGCTGGGAGAATATCGCCTTCGGTATCACGGCCGGCGTGAACAACTTCGACATTCTCATCATTGGGTCGGGATTAGATTTCGTCTCGGCGGCGGGCTCCACCGCGCTGAATGCCCAAGCCGCGGGGTTTGCGAGCTACTTCAATAATGATGGCGGGCTGTATGTGAATACCGATCAAGGACTCGGTCAGCCATTTTACAACTTCCTTCCGACATTCGGCGCATCAAACAACTCCATCAGTGCCGTGGGCACATTCACTGCGACACCCGCAGGGCTGGCGATCGGACTCACGGAAGCGATTGTCGATGCAGACATCACTCACTCGTTCTACAATGGTGTCGATACGAGCATTTTCACCATTTTTGAGACTTACGATTCCGAGCCGGGCAATCCGCCGGTCGCGATTGGCCTCCGCAACGCAGTCATTGGCGGCGGTGGTTTCGGAACATCAGTTCCGGAGCCGGGCAGCGCCCTCGCGGGTGTGGCTGCCTGTCTAGTCGGGTTGGTCCGCCGGCGCCGTGCCCATTAGTACGAACGCTCGCTATTCCAAACACCTCACTCCCATTTTTTGGGGGTGAGGTGTTTTGCTTTTTCAGGGCTCTAGCGGCCGGGGCCGTTCGCAATGCATGTTGGAAGCCAGTGAATCGTCGCGGTCATGGGAACGCACTTGACGCGCTCCGCCCCGCCCGTCGTCGGATACCAAGAGAACCTCTGGAGGCGGGTTGTTCCCGCGATTGCCATGCTGGTACCGTCATGCTCTTTGAATTCGTGAAACACAATCCTCGCACCCCTTCCCACCGACCGATGCGCATGCTGTCGATCGTGGCGGTGGGTTTCGGTCTTGGGTGCTGGGCGGTGGCCGCGGAATTGAAGGACCACCCCGGCTCGGCGATTTACCAGAAGCTCTGCGTGGAGTGCCACGGGGACAAAGGCCAGGGTGTGCCGGACAAGTACGACGAGCCGCTGCACGGGAACCGCAGCCTCGAGTCGCTGACCAAACGGATCGTCCGGACCATGCCGGAAGAGCATCCGGAGCAGTGCGTCGGCGAGGATGCGGCGCGGGTGGCAGCATATATTTTCGAGGCGTTTTATTCCCCGAAGGCGCAGGCGCGGTTGAAGCCGCCGGAGTTCGATCTCGCGCGGCTCACCATCCCGCAATACCGCACCACGGTGGCGGATGTGGTGGGGCGCTTGCGGCCCGGTCCGGACGCGCCGCGCAGCGAGGAGCGCGGGCTCAAGGCGCGATACCAGGGTGAGGAGATCGCGAAGCCGGTGGATGATGCGCCCGAGCCGCAGCCGAAGAAGAAGAAGGATGCGAAGAAGGTGCGCTTCGAGCGCGTGGATGCGCAGGTCGCATTCGATTTCGGTGCGGCGAGCCCGGACCCGGAGAGGATGGGTGCGGAGGAATTCACGGTGCGCTGGGAGGGATCTGTCCTGGCGGAGGAGACGGGCGTCTATGAGTTCATCGTGCGGAGCGAGAATGGCGTGCGGCTCTGGGTGAACGATCTGGAGAAACATCTCATCGACGCGTGGGTGACCAGCGGGCCGGAGGTGCGGGAGGAAAAGGGGAGCCTCTTTCTGCTCGGCGGACGCGCGTATCCGCTGGCGCTGGAATTCCTCAAGCTCAACGCGCAGAGCGCCTCGATCCATCTGCAATGGAAACCGCCGCACGGCGTGTTAGAGACGATCCCGCGTGAGCATCTCTCGCAGCTGCTCCCGCGCGGGACGATGGTCGTGGCGACGAGCTTTCCCGCCGATGATCGCAGCGAAGGCTACGAGCGCGGCACCGGCATCTCGAAGGTCTGGGATGCGGCGACCACCGAGGCGGCGATCGACGTCGCGGAATATGTGAATGCGCACCTGGAAGATCTCTCCGGAGTGAAACCCGACGCGCCCGATCGCGCCGAACGGCTCAGGAAATTCGCGCGGCTGTTCGCGGAGGCAGCATTCCGGCGTCCGCTCAGCGATGAGGACTATCGGCACTTCATCGAGCCGCAGTTCAAGTCGGCGAAAAGCCCTGACATCGCCGTGAAACGCGTCGTGCTCTTTGCGCTCAAGTCCCCGCGCTTTCTTTATCCCGAAATCCCCGACGGCGAGCAGCCCGACGCCTACGATGTCGCCACTCGGCTCGCGCTTGCCCTGTGGGATTCGATCCCCGATCCGACGCTCCTCAAGGCCGCCGGCGAGGGAAAGCTCAAGACGCGCGAGCAGATCGCCGCGCAGGCGGATCGGATGCTCGACGATCCGCGCACGAGGGCAAAGCTGCGCGGCTTTTTCCACCACTGGCTGGAGCTCGAGCGCGCGGAGTCGATCGCAAAGGATCCCAAGGCCTTCCCCGGCTTCGATGCCGCGGTGCTCGCGGACCTGCGCACGTCGCTGGAGCTATTCCTGGATGAAGTCGTGTGGGGCGAGCGCTCGGACTATCGCGAGTTGCTCCGGGCCGATTACCTCCTGCTCAATGACCGCCTGGCCAAGCTCTACGGCAAAAGCGTCGAGGGCGACGGCTTCCAGCGCGTGCAGTTCGATCCGAGACAGCGCGCCGGCGTCGTCACGCATCCGTATCTGCTCGCCGCCTTCGCCTCCAGCAAACAGACCTCGCCCATCCATCGCGGCGTCTTCCTCACCCGCACGATCGTCGGCATGACGCTCAAGCCGCCGCCGGACGCGATCGCCTTCGACGACGCGAAATTCGACGCGCATCTGACCATGCGGGAGAAGGTCACCGAGCTGACGAAAAACACCGCCTGCATGGGCTGCCACGCCACGATCAATCCGCTCGGCTTCAGCCTCGAAAACTACGACGCCATCGGCCGCTGGCGCACCAAGGAGGGCAACAAGCCGATCAATCCCGTGAGTAACTTCGACACCGATGAAGGCGAGACCATCCGCCTCACCGGCGCGCGCGATTTGGTGAAATTCGCCGCCGAAAACCCCGGCGGCCACCGCGCCTTCATCCATCAGCTCGTCAACTACACGACCAAGCAGGCCGTCGGCGTCTATGGACCGGACACGCTCGAAGCCTTGCGCCAGTCATTCACCAGTTCCGGCTTTCACCTGCGCAAACTCCTCGCCGAGATCGCCACCGTCGCCGCCATGCGCGGCCTGCCCGACGCGGCGCCGAAAGTCGTTCAGCGTTAGCACATGCGGGCAGGTCCAGTGCCTCTACTTCGACCCGCCCTCCGGCATCAGATACGGCTCGAACTGGCAAATCCGCCTCGGCCACCGCTCCGTCACCCGACGGACAGGACGACTCCCTCTCCGGCGAGTCCGAGCAGATCAAAGTCTTTCGCGACACCTGGGAACGTGGATCTTAACGAGATGGTTCGGCATGTGTGTGGTATTTGCCATGCGCAACTGGTCCAAGGAAACGTGCGGCTGGAAACTGATCCCGCTGACGGCGTCTGCCACATCACAGTCGATCCCGCACGGCTCCAGCAGGTATTCGGTGAGCCAGCGTCGCCTCAACCTCGTCACTCGAGCTGACGGGGGGCGATCTCAGGGCAGTCGGCGGGGACGATGAGGCGCAGAGCTGCAGGCTCGACTTCGTAGCGCACGCGATCGAACGAAAAGGGCTCTCCGTCGAGATTGATCGAAATAGGATGCTCGCAACTGAACTGCGCCCAAGGGGCCTTCCGGTAGGAAATGTACTCCCCGTCGGAGCCGAGTTCTTGCAGTTCGCGAGCGGCCTGCAGGAGCGCGGTAGCTGGCACTTTTCGGATGACGAGGATGTCGAGCAGGCCGTCGTTGAGCAGCGCGCGGGGCGCGAATTGTTTGCCACCACCAGTCTGGCGACCATTGCCGATGATGGCGACGACAGCGTCCTCGTGCGCACCCCCATCCGGCAGGACGAGTCGGCCCTGCGCAGGCTCGAAAGTGATCGCGAGGATGGCACCCATGAGCGTGTAGGCGGCGCCGCCGAGCAGGCGCTTGAGTTCCGGTGGCGTGTTGGCTGTCACGTCGGCGCCGAAGCCGCAGCTCGCGGCATTGATGAACCAGTGATCGTTGGCGCGACCGACATCGATATGGGCCGGAGCGCCGGTTGCGCAAAGGTCCAGCGCCTCCCGCGGCCTGACCGGGATGCCACAGCCGACGGCGAAATCATTGGCCGTTCCGAGCGGGACGACGCCCAGGAGAGGGCGTGCCGCGGCGGGCCGGCTCATGATGCCCTGCACGACTTCGTGCAGTGTGCCGTCGCCCCCGGCGGCGACGATCGTCTCGCATTCTTCCGTTTCCGCGGCCCAATGCCGCGCGTCCTCCTTCTCCCACGTGACCCGCACGTCGATGCAATGCCCCGCAGCGCGCAAGGCGTCCACCGCTTCCCGCAACTCCGGTGCGTCGGCAGACTTGCCGTTGAGGATCAAACGAAGTTTCCGGGGATTCATACGTCGAGTGATTCGCGCCTCGGTGCCTCACTGGCCGCGCCTGCGACGACAACCGATGGGGTAGCGCGGCTCGCCTTGGGTGCAGCGGCGCATCCGGAGGCAGCGGTCGCCCATCACGCCGCGCCGCGGCGCGGCG
>JBGSYE010000670.1:0-5252 GCA_041751075.1 Chthoniobacteraceae bacterium | reverse complement strand
ATCAGCCCGTGGGCATCGCGCACTTTCACCGGACAGAAGCTCTCGCCGTAGCCGCACCGCGCCAGCTCCCGGAGCATCATTTCCGCGAGCTGATGCGACGCCGCGCTCGCCTCAAAGCGCAATCCCGCGCGCTCCCGGCTTATTCGATCCGCCGCCGCGATCATCGTGGGAAAAATGCGCCGCACTTCCTTCTCCCGACTGCCCGGAAAAAGTCCGACCAGCGCCGGATCGCGCGCGGCTCCCGTGCGTTTCGCGGCGAGCGAATCGAGCATCGGATGCCCGACGAAAATCGTGCGCAATCCGCTCGCCTCATAAAGCGGCTGCTCAAAGGGAAAGATGCACAGCATCAGATCGAGGTAGCGCGCCATCTTCGGAATGCGCCCGCGATTCCAAGCCCAGACCTGCGGGCTGATGTAGTAGATGATCTTGATCCCCGGATGCCGCGCCCGCACCGCTTTCGCAAAGCGCAGATTGAAGCCAGGATAGTCGATCAGCACGAGCGCCGCGGGCTGGGCCTGCGCGACATCGGCCAGCAGCCGATCGAACTGCTCCTTGAAGTACCCGTACTTCTTCAGCACGTCCCACAGCCCGACGACCGCTTCCTCCGCCCAGTCGAAAAAGTTGCCGCCGGCGATGGCACGCATCTCCCGCCCACCTGCACCGAGGAATTTGACCTCCGGCGCGAGCTCCCGCAAGGCCCGCATCAACTCCGCCCCGCGCGTATCTCCACTCGCTTCGCCAGCGACGAGGTACAGTTTCTTAGCCACGGATGGACACGGATGAAACACGGATGGCACTACAGAATCCGGCGACGATGCTCCACTCGGCTGCGGCCAAAGTTGATGAGCAAGCCCACGCGAATTCCCGTCGCCTTCAGGGCATTGATGAGCTGCGCCTCGTCGCGGGAATTCAGCTCCGGCGCGACCTTCAACTCCACGAGAACAAAGTCATCCACGATGATGTCCGCAAAGTACTCGCCGACTACGATTCCCTTGTAGGTCACGTTGAGCCCACGCTCGATTTCCGCCCTGCGACCTCGCCGAATCAGCTCGGCCTGCAGTGCGCGTTGATAGACCTTTTCGAGGAAGCCGTAGCCCAGCGTGTTGTGGACCTCGAACGCCGCGCCGATGATCGCTTCCGTCACCTCGCGGTGCAGCAGTTTGTCGGGGTGATAGTCCGGTTCCAGTCCTCCCATCCGTGTTTCATCCGTGTCCATCCGTGGCTAATTTCTCCGCTCTGCCTGGAGCTCGATCCGCCGCGTGATCTCCAGCGCCAGTTCCAGCGCCGCGGTGGCTTCGCGCCCGCCTACCTTCGGCTCCCCGCCCGCCCGCGCGCACTCCACAAAGGACGCCAGCTCCCGCTGCAGCGGCTCCCCTTTCTCGATCTCCACCGGCTCCCGCACGATCCGCTGCCCGGCAAATTCCGTGACGATCGACGCATCCGTCGCCACGCCGAGCAGCTTCCCGAGCAGCGAACTCTCCTTCTCATCCTCCCGCGCCATCCGCAGCAGGTAGCCGGATTGATTCTGGTAATCGAGCGACAGATACGCGTCCTCCTGAAAGACCCGAATCTTGCGCAGCTTCTCCTGGCTGATGCGGCTCGCGGTGATGTTCGCCACGCAGCCGTTGGCGAAACGGATGCGCACATTGGCGATGTCCTCGCGCTTGCTCAGCACGCTCACGCCCACCGCATCCACCTGCTCCCACGGCGAGCGCACGAGATAGAGCACGATCTCGAGATCGTGGATCATCACATCGAGCACCACGCCCACGTCGAGGCTGCGTCCGGGGTAAGGCGAGAGCCGGCTCGCTTCGATGAAACGCGGACGCGTGATGCGCTTCTCGAGCGCGGAAAGTGCGGGATTGAAGCGCTCGATGTGCCCGACCTGCAGCACCACCCCATGCTGCTGTGCCAACTCGCAGAGCGCGCGCGCCTGCTCCGGCGTCTCAGTGAAAGGCTTCTCCACCAGCACATGCCTGCCGCGCTCGAGCAGCCGCCGCGCGAAGTCGAAATGCGTGACCGTCGGCGTCGCCACCGTGGCCGCATCCACCGCATCGGCAAATTCCTCGAGGTTCGCCGCCACGCGCGCCCGGTATTTTCCGGCGATCTCGCCCGCGACGTCCGCGCGATCGTCGAGCACCGCCGTGAACTGCGCCCCCTCCATCTCGCTGAAAATGCGCGCGTGATTTTTTCCCATCGCGCCCACTCCGATCACACCGACCCGGAGCGGCGCGGATGAGTCAGGTGGGCGGTCAGCAGAGTTTGGCAAAGCGCGGCGAGCCTAGGAGCAGCGCCCGCGCGCTGTCCAGTCGCGGCGCATCGATCCGCTCACCGCTTTGGATTGTGCCTCCCGCTACTCCGCCGCGCGCCCTTTCGTGCTCAAGGCCGCCAGGCGTTGTTTGGCCGCGCGTTCGTTGATGACGAAGGTGTTGTTGTCGCCATGCTTCGCCCACGGCCCCTGCGGCACTTCCGCGAAGTCCACGAACTTCCAGTCCGTCACGTCCGTGTCGTTCATGCCGAGGAAATCGCGCACCGCCGGCGAGACGTCGAGGCCCGCGCCTTTGTTGAGATTCGGCTTGGGACGCTCGTCGCCGAAGACATAGGCGGAGTGATCGGTGCGAAAAGGCCCGCAATCCTCCCACTGCGCGTAGGCGACGCGGTCCTTGAAGCGAATGGCCAGCCAGCGGCCCTTGCACACGGTCTTGCCGGCTCCGCGGAAGTCATCCTTGAACCACGGGATGACCTTCTCCGCCTCCGGCTTGTGGCCGCTCATCTGCACGTCGTTGTATGGCAGCGCTACATAGAAGGGATTCTGGCCCGGGATGAACGCCGCGGGCCGGTAGTCCACGCGCTGCGCCGGATCGGGGGTGTCGGTGCCGCCATAATTCTTCGCCCATTCCTGATCCCAGGAGCTTTGGTGATTCGGGACCGGATTATTTTTCGTCGGCTTCTCCCCGATCCAGAAAGTGGTCGTGACGATCTGCTTCTTCCAGGGATAGCGATCCTCCGCCACCTCCGAGGATCGCGGCCCCGCGAAGGCGAGCGCGAAGCCGGCTTGCACGGCCGGCGTGAGGTCGATGAAGGGTTCGTTCATCCGCTTTTTCAACGAGCCCCGAGGGGGCTTGCCCGACCCGATATGCCCGCCAGCAGGAGGCGGCTGATGATCGCGCCGGGCATGCTGGGGACGCTGCTTCTTCTGTTTGGTCGTTTCCACCATGGCCTGCGACCCAGGGATGAGCGAAGCGACCGAAGCGGCCAGGATCGCCGTGGAACGGAGAAGTTTTTTCATATGCCGGAACTGCGGAAGCTGCCCGACCATGTCACCACGCCAGAAGATTACGTCCTCTTTCGGGCGGCGCGCACCTTTTATTTTTCCGCCGCGTCGTGGCGCGAAACGGCGCTCGATATCCAAGCTCCGGCGCGAGCCACCGTGTCTTCCGTGAGCATCGCCCCGCGCGCGACCTCCATGCCGATCACGCACACGTCGTCGTCGAAGCTGGCACGGTCGGCAAAGGCGCGGACCTCGGCGAGCGTGGCCTCGAGCAGTTGCGGCATCGGTCGATCGCGGTGGCGGCACACGGCGGCGAGCAGCAGCTCCTGATCGAAGAGCGCGCCCTCCGCGTTCTCGACCTCGAACAGGCCATCCGTGAACAGGATCAAACCGTCGCCCGGAGCGAGGCTGGCGTGAGCGGTGATATAGCGCGTCTGCTCAAAGAGCCCGAGCGCAGGGCCTTTGCCGCCCGTGAGCGTTTCCGTGTCCTGGCCCGCGCCGCGGAAATGGAACGGCTTGGGATGCCCCGCGTTCGCATAAGCGAGTTCGCCGCGCGCGAAATCCGCCACCACCACGCACGCCGTCGCGAAGAGCCGCGTCTCAGTCTTGTGCAGGATCGCATGCAGCCCGCGATTGAGCTGCGTGAGCAGTTCGCCGGGATCGTGGCGCTTCCCCGCGTGCTGCTCCATGAGCGCCCGCATCATACTGGTGACCAGCGCGGCGCGAACCCCGTGGCCCATCACATCGCAGATGAAAATACCGACACTGGTCTCCGAGACTGGGAAGATGTCGAAGAAGTCGCCGCTGACCGCTCCAGTGGGAAAGTAGAAGGTGAAAAATTGGACCGCGCTTTCCCCCGGCGGCACATCGCGCGGCAGGCTGGGGAACTGGCGCGGCAACATCGCCAGTTGAAGTTCGCGCGCCATTTTCAGCTCCTCCTCCATCTGCTCATTGCGGGTCTCAAGTTCGAGGGTCCGCTCGGCGATGCGTTCCTCGAGCGCGGCGTTGAGCGCCTCCAGTTCCGCCTGCGCCGCGGCGCGCGCGGCTTCTGCGCGATCGATGCGGCCGCCGACGATCCGCGCCACTTGCGAGATCAGCGCGGTGAAGACCGCGAGGATGAGCACCGTCGAGAGCGCCGAGAGCACCGCGGGATTGATCGCACTGCTCTGCAGGACTCGCGCGCGCAGGATGCCGCCGATGGCCGCGACCGCCACCACCACCGGCAGAAACCATCGCAGCAACAGCGCCCGCGCGGAGTCGCCCACAAAGCTGCGCATCGGCCAGATCCCGAACCCCGACTGCGCCAGCAGACTCAGACTGGTGAAAAGGAAAGCCATCGCCGTCGGCAGGGCGACCGGGATGATCGTCCCGCCATACAGGATGGGGGTGCCGTGCAGATAGCCGAGCAGCACCACCCCGCTCACGCCGAGCGCCGCCGCCGCGGGCGCTCCGGCCGCCGCGACCGTGCGCGGAAACGCTCCGAAAAAAAAGGCGAGACTGCACAGGAGAAAGTTGCTCGCCGTGATCGGCGACATCCGGCCCTTGCTCACCGCGCCAAACGCCTCCGGCTCGGCGACCAGGAATTCATCGATGCCGAAACTCGTGCCGAGCAAAAACTCGAGCAACTTCGCACCCGCGAAGAGCGCCACGACCGCCACGAGCCCGAGCGCGAGGCATCGCCCCGCCCGGCCCCGGTCGCGAAGGATCATCGCCACACCCAGGCTCGCAAAGGCCGCCGCCGTACTCGGCGCCATCGGGATGTAATCGCGGCGGAGACTGGCGAGCACCTCGACACGCGCCACCCAGCCGACGATCGTCAGGAGCCCCAATGAAGCGATGAGGACACTGCACCCCAGTATGAATCGGGCCCGGCGCGACTGCGGCGCGAGAATTTCCATGGCTTCCCATAGCCGAGCCGTATGCTCCGCGTCAAAGCCTCCGCGCATTACCGGGAATCGGCGGCAGCGTCGAGCGCGCGCTC
>JBGSYE010000669.1:0-3668 GCA_041751075.1 Chthoniobacteraceae bacterium | reverse complement strand
TACGCCTTGCGAGATCGCGTCGATCTGCTCATCGGCGACATCGACCGCAAACTGCCGCGGATTCTGCTCGTTCTGCGATTTCGCGCCGATGGCGAGATAGCCGGTGGCGATCAAGTGCTCGGCGCGCTCGCGGTCGTCCTGCGCCGGGAGCAGGTCGCCGGCGATCTGCTCGCGCAGGAATTGGTCGTAGGGCTTGTCGGCATTAAACGACGCGATGACGTAATCGCGATACCGCCAGGCGTGCGGGTAGGCGATGTTCGTTTCCTTGCCGCTTGATTCCGCGTAGCGCGCCACATCCAGCCAGTGCCGGCCCCAGCGCTCGCCGAAACGCTCCGACTTCAGCAGCGCATCCACTTCGCCCGCCAGCGCGGCATCCAGCCCCGTCGCCTGTACGCGTTGCGCAAAGGCGCCTGCTTCCGCCGGCGTCGGCGGCAGCCCGATGAGATCGAAATACAACCGGCGCAGCAATGTGACCGGCTCCGCATCCGGCGACGGCGCCAGACCGTCCTGTTCGAGCTTCGCGAGGATGAAACGATCGAGATCGCGCATCGCCCACGCCGGATCCTTCGTCGCCGGCGCGGTGTGGCGCTGCGGCTTCCGATAAGACCAAAACTTTCTCCCCGACTCGATGTCCACCGGTGGACGCTGCACCGCGAGCTTCGCCGCATCCCGCGGATCGGGCGCGCCGAGTTCGATCCACGCGGCGAAATCCGCGATCACCGCCTTCGGTAGTTGCGGCTTCTTCGGCGGCATCTCCAGATCTGGATCGGTGTGGGAGATCGCCGTGAGCAGCAGGCTCTTCGCCGGGTCGCCCGGCACCACCGCCGGGGCGGTATCGCCGCCCGTGCGGATGCCCTCCCGCGTGTCGAGCAGCAGCCCGCCTTTCGATTTCCCGGATTCCGCCGAGTGGCACTCGTAGCAATGCTTCGCCAGCACCGGCCGAATCTTCGCCTCGAAGAACGCGACCCCGGCCGCCTCGTCCTCCTTCGCCACCTCACCCCGCAGCAATCCCGCACCGCTGACCACGAGCAGTGCGCACAGGAGAGACGATGGGGAGGGGGGCTTCATGGAGGAGAGCCATTCAAGGCGGGCCGGCGGATGTCAAAGCTCACAACGCCGCCAGCATCCCTCTCCTCCCATCCGCGCGCAAACCCTTTGCACCGCATGGTCTATCGAGGAGGCGCTCCAGGGCGGCCGATGAATGCCTGCGGCTGGGCGGCGATCCAGCCGCCCTTGCGGACGTGCTCGCGAAGGGCAAGGCAGCCGGGCTAACATCGACTTCTTTCCAATAATCAACCCACCCATCCATCCTCATGAAACGACGCAACTTCATTCAGAGCGGCCTGGCACTTTGCCTGGGGACTCCCCTTCGTGCTGCGTTGCGACCGGAGCGACTGGACGCAGCGGTCGAGGTGCTGACGCGTGCCACGGCTGGAGGGCAGGTGACCGCGGCGGTGTTGCATGTGATCCAGCGGGAAATCGCCTTCACCCGCTCATTCGGCAACGCTCAAATGGGACACGCGATGTTCCTCTTGGGATCGATCTCCAAGCCGATCGTCGTGACCGCACTGATGACCCTGTTCGACCGGGGCGAATTCAAACTGGACGACTTGTTGAAGAAGTTTGTCCCGCATTTCAAAGGCGGCGATCGCGATCGGGTGACCATGCAACACCTGCTGACCCACGTCTCGGGGCTGCCGGATCAACTGCCGCAAAACGATGAACTGCGCAGGAAGCACGCGCCACTCGGTGAATTTGTCGAACACGCGATTCGCACGCCGCTGCAATTCGTCCCAGGTTCACAGTATCGGTATTCGAGCATGGCAATCCTGCTGGCAGCGCGCGTCGCGGAACTCATCGGCGAAACCGACATCCTGCAACTCGTGGATCGCGTGGTTTTCCAACCGCTCCAGATGAAACGCTCGGCCCAGGGACTTGGCCGGTTCAGGATGGAAGAAATGGTGCCGTGTCAGACCGATCGCGCGGCTCCCGAGTCCGGTGGTGGCGATCCCCAGGCGAAGGAGTGGGACTGGAATAGTCCTTACTGGCGGAAACTCGGGGCGCCGTGGGGAGGCGCCCATGCCTCGGCGCCGGATGTCGCGAAGTTTCTCGCCGAGTTTCTGAATGCATCGGGAGCGGCCGTGAAACCGGAGACAGCGAGGCTGATGGTGAGGAACCACAACCCGTCCGGGCTGACTCCGCGTGGTCTGGGGCTGAATGTTGGCGCAGCGGCCGGCAGCGTCGGTTGTTCAGAAATGACCTTTGGTCACACGGGATCGACCGGGACGATCGCCTGGGCCGACCCGGCCACTCACACCATCTGTGTCGTGCTCACGTCACTGCCCGCGCGAGCCGTGCAGCCGCATCCTCGCGATCTTGCCGCGAACGCCGTTGCGACTTCGACCCGATAACTCGTCTTGGGGATCGTTTTCCGCGCGTCGCGGCTGAAAGCGGAATGTTTTCCATGACGTTGCGATTCCTCCCCGACACCGGGCTTGGCGGCGGCACGCGGCGTGCATATAGACCTCCGGCCATGTTTAAACGCTCGTCCTCCTCGCCCATCACCGTCGTCACCGGCGGCGCCGGATTCCTCGGCTCGCATCTCACGGATCGTCTCCTCGCGGAAGGTCATCGCGTCATCGGGATCGACAATTTCATCACCGGCAACGTCGCCAATATCGAGCACCTAGCGGGCAATGAGCGCTACACCTTCATCAAGCACGACGTCTCGAACTACATCTTCCTCCCGGACGACGTGGACTTTGTCTTTCACTTCGCCTCGCCGGCGTCGCCGATCGACTACCTCGAGCATCCGATCCCGACGCTGAAAGTCGGCGCGCTCGGCACGCACAACACCCTCGGTCTCGCGAAAGCGAAAGGCGCCGGCTACCTCATCGCCTCGACCAGCGAGTGCTACGGCGACCCGCTCGTGCATCCGCAGAAGGAAGATTACTGGGGCAATGTGAACCCGATCGGACCGCGCGGCGTGTATGACGAGGCAAAGCGTTTCGCCGAGGCCATGACGATGGCCTACCACCGCTTCCACAAGGTGAACACGCACATCGTCCGCATCTTCAATACCTACGGCCCGCGGATGCGCCTCCGCGACGGCCGGGTGGTGCCCGCCTTCATCGGCCAGGCGCTCACGGGCCAGCCGCTCACGATCTTCGGCGATGGCTCGCAGACGCGCTCCTTCTGCTACTGCTCGGATCTCATCGACGGCATCTTCAAGCTCTCGCAATCCGACTTCCACGAGCCGGTGAACATCGGCAACCCGCGCGAGATGACGATCAAGGAATTCGCCGAGCAGATCCAGCGCATCACCGGCACGAAGTCGCAGATCGAATACAAGCCGCTGCCCGTCGATGACCCGAAGGTGCGCCAGCCGGACATCACCCGCGCGCGCGAGGTTCTCGGCTGGGAGCCGAAGGTCGATTTCGACGAAGGCATCCGGAAGACGATCGAGTATTTCAGCACGCGGCTCGACTAGGCCGCGGTTCCCGCTACCGCCGCAAGGCGTTGATCGGCCATGGAGCCGCCGCATTGCACGGGATCATCGGTTACGGCGCCGCCGTCACCTTGATCCGGAGGAAGCGGGACGGAGATGTTCCGATGAGCACATTGTCCCGCACTTTGACGGTCGTGCCGTTGTCGGAGAGCACGGTGGT
>JBGSYE010000668.1:0-4264 GCA_041751075.1 Chthoniobacteraceae bacterium | reverse complement strand
GAGCGCGCCGGAGCGCAGCGGGACGGAGATGGAGGGTGATTTCATGGGAGTAATCGGTGGGTTGAGCGCGCGTTGAGCGCGGTGGTGCCGAGTATCGTCTCTCCCCGGGGGCGATCTTACGTGTGCCGGCAAATCTTTTTGCCGCTCCGCCTTCGCCGCACCGCATCGGCGGCCTCACACGCAATCCGCGGCAAAAGGTTGCCGCGCCGAGGAAGAAAAAATAAGGTCCGGCCATGAGCCTGAACCCCCGCGAAACCCTCGATACCATGCTGGGCCTGCTCGGCTTCGTCTGTGAGGTGAAGGAACTCGAGCGTGACTACGGGCCGACGCTCATGATTTACACGGCGGAAAAAGAACGGCTGCTCGGCCGCAATGGTGCGCTGCTCGAAGACACGCAGCTGCTGCTCAATCGGGTGCTGCAGGCGCAGGACAAGAGCGCGCCGAAGGTGCAGGTCGATATCGAGCACTGGCGCGAGATGCGCGACGACGCCCTCGCGCATCGCGTGCGGCAGATCGCCGAAACCGTGCGGCAGACGGGACGGCCGCATCATCTCGAGCCGATGAACGCCTACGAGCGCCGCATCGTGCACAATGCCTTCAAGGACGATCCCGAGATCGCCACCTGGAGCCCGCCCGACGACGCACGCATCAAGCGCATCACCATCCGCAAGAGGTAGCGGCTGGGACGCGGGAAACAGGGGCGGTTTTTCGGCGCGATTCCGCACTGAAAATTCCATTTGACTCCGCAAATATCTCCCGTTGACAAAGGTCAGTTGACTGCCAAGCTCCCGCTCCATTTTTCCCTGCCGTGTTTGCACCCGCTATGACCAGCTCCCTACTCGATGAGGCCTTCAAGGTGATCCCCAACCAGCAAACGCTCGTGAACGTCGTCTCCAAGCGCGTCCGGCAGTTGACTCAGGGACACCGCCCGATGGTTGAGACCACGCTTCGGATGGGTTTCTCGGATATCGCTCTCAAGGAAATCATCGAGGGAAAGCTGAAATACGAATCCCCGGCGGCGGTGGAGTCGAACGGGGCTTAGCGGTGGTAAAAGTCGTCGGGAGCCGGATGCTCTCCGCTGATTGACCACTGACCACTTCCGCCAAGATGGCCGCGGACATCTCGGTCAATCGCAAGGCACTGCGGGACTACCATATCCTCGAACGCCTCGAGGCCGGCATCGAACTCAAAGGGACCGAGGTGAAGTCGATCCGGGCCGGTCTCGCGAACGTGAACAACGCTTTCGCGCGCGTGGAGGGCCGCGAGATTTTCCTCTACGACGTGGACATCCAGCCCTACGTGCGGGCCAGTCACGAGCAGCACGAGCCGAAACGCCGCCGCCGCCTGCTCCTGCATCGCAAGGAGATTGACCGCCTCCTTGGCCTCACGCAGATCGAAGGCCGCACCATCGTCGCCATCCGCATGTATTGGAAGGAGGCGCGGGTGAAGATCGAGATCGGCGTGGGCAAAGGCAAGGAGCAGCGCGACCAGCGCGCGGACATCAAGGCCCGGGTCACGAAGCGTGAGATGGATCGCGAGGCGGCGAATTTCAACAAGCGCCGCGGATGAAGGGGGAGAATGTGGCCGGTAGTCAGTAGCCAGTCCTCGGGTAGCAGTCTGAAACTGACTACCGGTGACTGATCCACTTCTCCGAGGGGGCGCATATCCTGCTGACAGGGGGGCTTCAGCATTGTGCCTACATCCCTTGCCAGAAAGCTCCTACCCGGCTTAAGCGCCGCCGCCGCGGTCCTGCTCGCATTCGGCTGGCTGGCTTTTTCCTCCATGCAGCAGGCGGCGGATATGCGCCGGATGGGGGATGAAGCGGGCGGAACGCTGCGTGCGCTCAATCACATGGTGGCTTCGATCATCGACTTTGAAGCCAGCGCGCAGCGCCATATCGCGGCGGGCGACGATGCCAGTCGCGTGCGTTTTCAGACCGCCTCGGCTGGGATCCATCGGCACCTTGATATGCTCGCCGAAACCGCTTTGCAGCGAAAAGATATCGCCCCTGCACTGGAACGCTTGCGAACGCTCGTCGATGGCGAATTCTCCGCCCTGGCTTCGATCGCCGGAAGTCGCGAGAGCGGTGGAGCGGCGCGGGCGGCGGAAGTTCTCTCCGAACACACCCGCCAGGCTGGGGTGGCCGTCATCCGCCAGGAGATCGACGACCTCGACCAGGCGGAGACCCGGAGGCTTTACGACGGGGAACGGGAGGCGGAGCGGCACTCGCGCATTGCACTGATCTACGGAGCCGCAGCGGCGGGATTGCCGCTGCTGATCGTGATCGCCACCTGCATCTGGAGATTCCGTGTGCCGCAGGTGGTCGAGCGGCGGGTCGAGAGCAACCAGCTCGAGACCTCGCATCTGACGCGCCGAGTCATCGAAGCCGCAGGCGATTGGGTGAGCGTGCTGGATCTCGACGGGAACCTTCTCTCCATCAATGCCGAGGGCCGTCGCGGCATGGAAATCGAGGATGCGCGGACTTTCGTCGGCAAACCGTGGGCGGGGTTCTGGCGCGGGGGCGGCGCCGAGTCGGCCAGGAAGGCGCTCTCGGAAGCCCGGTCTGGAGAAGTGGGGCGCTTCACCGCGTACTGCCCGACCGTGAAGGACGCCCCGCGCTGGTGGAGCATCCTCGTCAAACCGGTCCTGAGCGGCACTGGGGCGTGCGAGAAGCTGCTTGCCGTCGCCCGCGACATCACCACTGGAAAGCAGGCGGAGGAAAAATTTCGCGCCCTCTTCCAACGCTCCATCGATGCCCACTGCATCCTCGACGACCGCGGCATCTTCGAATGCAACGACGCCGCAGTGCGCGGTCTCGGCTTTGCAAAGGAGGCCGAACTGCTCGGCCTCCGACTCGAACAGGCCTCCCCGGACACCCAGCCCGATGGCAAGCGATCCGGGCAGAAGATCGCCGAGGCCATCCAGCTCGCCCGGCGCGCGGGGCACTGTCGGTTTGCGTGGACCTTCAAGCGGTCCAATGGCCAGGGCATTCCGGCCGAGGTGAGTCTCACGCCGATCGAGCTCGATGGGCGCAAGGCGCTCTTCGCCATCTGGCGCGACCTCTCCGAGCGCCAGCAGGCGGAGACCGCGCTGCGCGAGAGCGAGAGTCGCTTTCAGCAGTTCATGGAACACAGCCCGTTTGCGGCCTTCATCAAGGACGACCAGGGGCGGCTCGTGTATGTGAACCGCAAGTTCGAGCAGGGCTTCGGTCGCAAGTCGGCGGAAGTGATCGGCAAGCCGGCCTTTGACTGGCTGCCGCCCGAGACGGTGCGCAAGCTGGCGGAAAGCGACCAGGCGGTGCTCACGAGTGGCCAGGCCGGTGAGATCGTCGAGCCCGTGCCGCTGGCCGATGGCCGCACCCGCGAGTGGTTGCTGATGAAATTTCCGATCAAGTCCGAGTCCGGTCGCACCCTGCTCGGCGGCGTCGGCATGGATGTCACCGATCGCCGCGGGACCGAGCGGCAGCTTCAGCAGAGCGAGTCGCAATTCCGCGATCTCTTCGACGACGCGCCGGTCGCCTACCACGAACTCGATCTCAAGAACCGGATCACCCGGGTGAACAAGACCGAGCTGACGCTGCTCGGCTACACCGCCGAAGAAATGGTCGGCCGTCTTGTTTGGGATTTCATCGTGGAGGACAAACACGCCGACGCCGAGCAAAGCGCGGCTGACTCAGCGGTGGATGCTTATCAGCGCACCTTCCGCCGCAAGGATGGCAAGACCATCCCGGTGCTGATGCGGCACAAGCTCATCAAGGACGCCAACGGGCTCATCTGCGGAATGCGTTCGACGCTGCAGGACATCAGCGCGCTCAAGCGCAAGGAAGAGCAGCTCCTCGAGGCGGAGGAGAAGTACCGCAGCATCTTCGAGAATGCGGTCGAAGGCATCTTCCAGAGCACCGGCGAAGGCGCCTACATCAATGCGAATCCCGCCCTCGCGCAGATCTACGGCTACGACTCGCCCGACGATCTGATGTGCTCGGTGACCAATGTCGGGCGCCAGCTCTACATCGACCCGCAGCGGCGCACGGCCTTCGCCGCGATGATGAATGAGAAGGGCGCCGTCACCGACTTCGAGTCGGAGATCCGCCGCAAGGATGGCAGCCGCATCTGGATCAGCGAGCGAGCCCGCGCGGTGCGCGACCAGGACGGCAAGCTGCTCTACTACGAGGGCACCGTGCAGGACATCACCGCACGCCGGGAGGCGGAAGAGGCGATCAAGCAGGCGCGGGACGCCGCCCTCGAATCCGCGCGGCTCAAGTCCG
>JBGSYE010000667.1:0-3734 GCA_041751075.1 Chthoniobacteraceae bacterium | reverse complement strand
GGCGTCATTGGTGAAGCGCGCCTTGCGGAGCACGCTGCGATGGTTCTTCTGCCCGCTGGTGTCGAGCACCGCAGGCTCCAGCCCGGGGCGCGCGGTGCCGGCGATTTCGGCGAAGCCCGTCGAGCGGATGCGGAACCACCTCTGGCCGTTCGGATCGGTGATGGAATCATCGACGGTGAGCTGCGCGTACACCTTGGTGTTTCCGTCGCCTCCATGCGGGGCCAGCGTGGGTGTCCAGGTTTTCGGAAAGGTCGTGGCATCCGCCGGCGACCATGCGGCCCAGGCCGTCGTCGGATTGGCGATGGAATCGTTCAGTGCGGCGAGCGCGATGTCGGCGCCGACTTCGGCGGAGGAGAGCGCTTCATTCCAGCTCTGCGAGTGGAAGGTGACGGCGTGCCGATTTCCCACCTCATACAGCGCGGCGGTGGCGATGAGCGCGAGGATGCCCATCGCGATCAGCGCGACGATGAGGATGCCCCCCGCCTCGCGGTGCACACGCACGGCGAAGGGATCAGGGCGCACCGCCACCTCCCGAGGAGTCGTCGTATTTCATCCGCATGGGTCGGGAGGCGACCGTGGCGCTCATGGCCGTCCGGGCTTCGCACTCCGCGTCCTGGCGATACCTGGGTTGAAAGGTGACGGTCGTGCGGACCAGATTGCCGCCGCCGACGAATTGCGCCTGGAACGATTTGATTCCGGTGGCGATCACCAGTTCCGAATTCTGCGCCGAGGCGGAGACGAATAGCTGCCGGATCAGCGAGTCGCCATCGCGGTAGTAGGTGACGAGCAGCGGCTGCGTGGGATCGCCGTACTCGGGCTGGCCGCGCACGATCACGGGCGTGACCGGTGCGCTGGTCGGATTGCCCTGCGCGTCGTAGCTCGTGTAGGCGTCCGGCAGTTCGAGCGCGAGCACTTCACCCGAGGAGAAGATCGAGACCGAGCGCGCGCCGCGGACATCCCGCGTGACAAAATCCAGCGAGCGCAGCTCGGCCAGCGATTGCGCGGAGTAATCCGCGCTCCAGAAAAAGCTGCGTTGCAAAGTGACGCTGGACGCAACGATCGCCGCCATGAGCGAGGCCGAGGCAGCCAGGCCCACGAGCGCTTCCACGAGCGTGAAGCCGCGGCGGCAGAGGCGACGGGAGCGCAAGGCAGTCATCGTCTTCCGCTGATCCCCCCCTCACCGAAGACCATGCTCAACTGCCGCATCCGCGGGCGCCCGCCCTTGGCCAGCCAGTTGGCCGTGAGATCGACGCGCACCGACGGCTCCTCCACGAGTTGCGCGTCGCCCGGCGAAGCCGTCGTGATCGTGGAAGCGGCATTTCGCAGCACGGAGATCGGTGTGATCGTGCCCGGCGTGGCGAGATGCGCGGTCACGGTGACGGTCTCGATGAGATCGCGCAGCGCGCCGGCGCCATCGGGCGGGATCGTGAGCAGATTGCCGGAGTGGTAAGCGGCGCTGGTGACCTGCGTCCAAGTCGAGCCGCGGAGCTGCTCCGCACGATCCTGCAGCACGCGGGTGCTGGCGGTCGATTCCAGGCTGCCGCGGACGAGCGCGAGCACATGGGAATTCATCAGGAAGATGCCGCTGAAAAAAAGCACGACCACGCCCATCGACACGACGATTTCCAGGATCGTCACACCGCGTTCTTTGTGAAGGACGGCGCTTTCCATCTGTGGTTCTCGGTTTTTCCAAGTCCGGGGAGCCCTCGGCGGCGCCCCGGCTTGCGTGGGGGGGTAGCAGCCAACATTCCGTGGGGGCGGGGAAAAAATTCCGGATTCCAGAAGCCAAATTCCAAATAAATCTCAGGAATCAAAGGGGGAGAAATTTCAAGCGGCGGATTGGACTTCGTGCGCTTCCTAGAAATCTTCCGCCTCCTGGCCTTTGATCCTTCCTTGGAATTTGGCCCTTGGTTTTTGGAATTTCACGGATTCACCCCCCCGCATGTCCCCGCTCCGCCCCGCCTGCCTCCTCCCTCTCCTGAGCGTCGCACTCGCCGCCGCCGTCGTCGCCGCGCCGCCAAAGAAAGCCGAGGAGGAAGATCCGAACGCACCCGTCTCCTACTACAAGAAGATCCGCCCCATCTTCCAGGCGTCGTGCCAGGGCTGCCACCAGCCCGCAAAGGCGAAGGGCGACTATATCATGACGGACTTTGCGAAGCTCCTCGAAGGCGGCGAGAGCGCGAAGGACGGCGAGCACGCGATCGTCCCGAAAGCCCCCGAAAAGTCGCTGCTCGTGAAGCAGATCGTCCCGGAGAACGGCGTCGCCGAGATGCCGCCGAAGAAAAAGCCGCTCTTCGACTGGGAGATCGCGCTCATCCGGCGCTGGATCGCCGAGGGCGCCACCGATGACACGCCTCCGAATGCCCGCCAGCGCTACAGCGCCGCGCATCCGCCGGAGTATCACCGCCCTCCGGTGGTCGCGTCGCTCGATTTTTCCCCCGATGGAAAGCTGCTCGCCGTCGCTGGCTTCCACGAGGTGCTGCTCTGGAAGGCCGACTGCTCGGAGCTGCTCGCGCGTCTCGTCGGGCTCAGCGAACGCATCCAGACCGTGCGCTTTTCCCCCGACGGCAAACGCCTCGCCGCCTGCGGAGGCCGCCCGGCGCAGATGGGCGAAATCCAGATCTGGGATGTGGAGAAGCGCGAGCTCCTGCTCAGCACGCCGGTCGGCTTTGACACCGTGTATGGCGTGAACTGGTCGCCGGACGGGAAGCTCCTCTCCTTTGGCTGCCCGGACAATGCGGTGCGCGCTATCGACGCCGAATCCGGCAAGCAGGTGCTGCTGCAAAGTTCTCACAGCGACTGGGTGCTCGACACCGTATTCACCCACAAAGGCGACCAGCTCGTGAGCGTCGGCCGCGACATGAGTGCGAAACTCACCGAGGTCGCCACGCAGCGCTTCATCGACAATCTCAGCTCGATCACTCCCGGCGCGCTCCGGGGCGGCCTGCAGGCCGTGGCGCGGCATCCCGAGCGCGAGGAATTCCTCGTCGGCGGCGCAGATGGCGTCCCGCAGGCGTATCGCATCGTGCGCAAGGTCCAGCGCCGCATCGGCGACAATGCGCTCTGCATCCGCAAATGGCCCGCCATGGAAGGCCGCATCTATGCCGTCGATTTCTCGCCCGACGGGAAAAAATTTGCCGCCGGCAGCAGCCTCGACGGCAAGGGCGCGGTGAACTTTTACAACTACGACTTCAACACCGAGATGCCCGCCGACATCCTCGCGATCGAAAACAAGGCCTTCCAAGTGCGGACCGACGCGGAGAAGGCGAAGACCGAGGCGCACTACACCGCCGATGTGAAGCTGCTGGCCAGTGCGCCGCTCGATGCGGGAATCTACGCGCTCTCCTTCGCGCCCGATGGCCAGTCGGTGGCCGCCGCCGGCGAGGATGGCAAGGTGCGGATCATCTCCGCCGCGGATGCGAAGGTGTTGAAGGAATTCATCCCCGTGCCGATCACCGCCGAAGGCCGCAGCGCCCGCACCCGCTGATCGTCTATAGCGGCGGTCCATGACCGTCGCTCGCATCGTGGGCGAAGGTGCCGCGGAGCTTTGCTCCGTTTGGCTGAGGTGAAGTGCGACGGTCATAGAACGCCGCTACAAACGCCGGAGCGGTTCGCGATTTGCTCTGCCCAGGGTGCAGCGAATGCCTGCCCCTATCCGGTGAACTCCGCCACCCTCGACCCTGCGCCTGCGGTTCAGACCGCTCGCGGCCTGAGCGCCATAGCCCAGCCGGCCC
>JBGSYE010000666.1:0-5385 GCA_041751075.1 Chthoniobacteraceae bacterium | reverse complement strand
GCGCCAGGAGTCCGCCGCCGATCCCCGGCGCGCCGACCGCATCCGGATGCGCCGCCAGCCGCTGCCGCGCGAGGTAGAGCGCGAGGAAGGGGACGGCCCAGCCGTATTCGTAATTTGGGAACGAACGCCACGCGAGCGACAGGTGCAGCCACGTCCAGATCCACATCGCCCCGAGCGCCAGCGCCCACGCCCACGCGGCCACATGCGAAGCCGCGGAGGCCGGAGCCGGCGCCTCTGGAGGATGAGACGGGAGAGTCGCGGCCGTCATGGGTGGTCGGAAAAGATGCGGAGTTCCGGCACCTCGAGCGAGCGGTCGATGCGATCCCCTGAGCCGAGGAAAAGCCGCACCTCCTCGGGCAGGAGATCGGGGCTGCGTCGCGCCACGCCGAGGAATGCCTGCGCCTTCTCCGTGTCCCCTGCCGCCGCCAGCAGGAAGCCGTAGCAACCGGCCACCGTCGCATCGTTCAGATTGTGCGCCGGCGCGGCGGCGAGCGCTTTCAGGCCCTCGGCCGTCCGCCCGCGCAGATGCAGGGAGTAGGCGTAGGTCGAGGCATACGCGCCGACCTTCGGATCCACAGCGAAGACGCGATCCGCGAGCTGGTGCGCCGTCTCGAGATCTTCATTCCGCAGCAGCGAGAGCCAGGCGTAGTTGTTCATGGAGGGGGGATCCTCGGGCTTGGAGAGGTAGAGCCCCTTCACCGCGCGATAGAGGCCGGCGCTGTCTTTGCGCTGCATCGAGAGGGTGAAGAGCCGCTTCAGCACTTCGGTCTGGTCGCCCTTGCAGGCCGCCAGCTTCCACCAGAGCTTCTCCTTCTCCGGCTCCGCGCCCCAGCGCACGCAGAAGTCCGCCAGCCGGCGGATGCGCGCGGCATCCTGCTGCAACTGCAGCTCCGCCAGATTCCAGCTCGCATCGGAGCGCTGCGCATCGCCCGCGATCCGCCACGCGATCGCGCTCATGGCCAGACGCTCCGCGTCGAGATCGCCCCACTCCGTCTCCTCGACGTATGCCTGCACCAGTCCCCATTCCTTTTGCAAAATGTACGCATCCGCGATTGCAAACTGCACTGCCGGTGTCGCGCGCAACTCATCCGCGAGCTTCTCCGCCCACGCGATGGTGCGCTCGGCCTGACCGCGCCCGTTCAGCCACAGCATCGCATCGCCGACCGCCGCGGGCCGTTCGAATTTCGCCGTCTCGAGCCGGTCGAGCTTCTCGATCACGTCCGTGCCGCGCATCTGCCGCAGCACCTCGAAACACGTCAGGCAATCATCGATGGTCGCATTCTCCTCCGCGAGCAGCTCCTCCGCGAGCCGCTCCAGCCGGGGATCGTCGGTCAGCCGCGCCTGCGTTATCGAGGTCGAAGCGGAGAGCGCCAGCCGCAGCGAAGGGCGCGTATTTTCCCGCGTCGCATCGCGCACCAACACCCGCAGGGCGACCAGCCGGAGCTGCGGGTCGTCCTTGAACTCCTCGATCGCAGCGCGCGCTTTGGCCGCGGTGTCGCTGTCCTTCGAGGCCATCCGCAGGATCTCCAGCTTCAGCTGCTGCTCGCGGTTGTAGGGATCGAGGCGCACGATCTCGGCGAGATGGCTCTCGGCCTCCGCGTTGTCGCCCAGTGCCCCGGCGACATCCGCCGCGGTGCGATGGTAGTCGATGTGCTCGCGGCCTGCGGCATCGACCTTTTCGAGCGCGGTCCGCGCCAGCTTCGGATCGCGGAAGCGCATCGCCGAGGCCGCAAAAGCGAGATGATCGCGCCAGTCGTCCGGCGCCAGTTCGACGACCTTTTTCCTCCAGACCACCGCCTCCATGGAACTCGTCTTCTCCAGCGCCTCGGCCAGCATCCGCGCCGCTTCGACGGAATCGTCCCGCACATGGGCGGCGCGCCTGGCCGCAAAGACCGCGCTGCGCGCGTCACCGAGCCGCATGAAATCCTGGGTGTCGCGGATGGCCTTGTCGTAACGCCAGCCCTGGAGCCACCGCCAGCCCCCGTAGCCCGAGGCGCCCAGGACGAGCAGCACGACCACGCCGATCTGCAGCACCTGCCGCCAGGTGAGCGAGAGGTCCGATTTCTTCTTCTTCCGCGATTCAGATTTTCCCATGGCTATGTGGAGAGACGGCATGCTTGCGGCCGTGAAGGCCGCCGACCTCCTCAACACACGACGTGCCGCACGCTCAGGAGATTGGCCCCGGCCCGGCCGGCGCCGCCTCGATCTCGAGGCGGCGCCAAACGGCGCAAACGGGGCCGTAGTGTTCCAGACCGTTCGCATTTTTCAACCGGAACCTCGGCCCGCGACGGCAAGGCCGCATTTCGCGTTACGCACCGCGTTTGGCGGGGATACTCGCAGGCGTATGCGAGCCGCCCTTCGATCTCACGCGGAGTCTCCGGGCGTTTGCACTCGGGGGCTTGTTCGGGCAGGCCGCGCCGCTGGAGCCGCCGCGCCGCCAGCGACTGGACCGAGCAGGTGCGAATCCGCGACCTCGCAACCGGCGCCGCGCGCTTCCTCAAGCTGGAGATCGCACTGGACTACCCACCCTAACCCGCGGCCGCGGCGGCGAGCGAAAGGCGAATCCGGCACCGGCCCAAAACACACTTGCTTTAGCAAACTCGTCGGCCATAGTGCGCGCCCGCTTCGGGAAAAGGCTGGGTAGCTCAGTTGGTAGAGCAGAGGACTGAAAATCCTCGTGTCGCCGGTTCGATTCCGGCCCCAGCCACTCCCTCGCCTTCAGGAACTTACAGCGGAAATACGAGACCCTGGATTGCATGAGAAAACTGGCAAGTTGCATTCTTGTTGCATTCTCTGGGATTCCCGGCGTCTCACGTCTAGCTCGGCTCCAAAGGCAGAGCGGCGCTACATCCGAACTGCCCGCCGGACACCGGGGAGGTTCCGGTCCGTACCGAGGCGATGCGGGAGTGGAGCCGCCTAACCGCGTCTCCGCTGACCTGAAACATTCCTGGAGTATGCACTTCACAAAACTCGGTGTTGGCGCTAATTCGGTTCATGGAGATTTAGGCTCGCCACTGCCACGTCCCGCAAGGAATGTCCTCGTCGTAGATGATCGCGCTCATATTTCTTGCCGCATCCGGGGCGGATGCAGAGAAGATCACCAGCCTGGTGCTGACTGTTGCAATAGCAGGAGCGGCCTTCTGGTTCGCTTTCCGCCGGAAGCCTTGATCTAGCGGCGGTCCGCTGATTTTATTTCCGGGCCTTCGTCTTCGGCTTCACGACAGCGCCACGCAGGCTCTTGCCCATCTTCGCGGGACTAACGGGGGCGAAGTCTTCGGGTTTTAAGCTGGAGAGCGACACGCCGTCCGCCTCCCGGCGTTTTTTCGTAGTTTTGTTCTTCATAGGTTTTCGGTTGCAATGTGCAATGAAGCCGTGCATAACTCCATCGTGTTGCAGACCCTCGCCCTCAAAGTATCACGAAAAGCAGTACAGGACAAAGCCGATGCTATGGAGCGGGAACTCCTTGAGCTTCGGGCCGATATTGCTGCGTATGATCGACTGATTTCACGAGCACAGCAGTCTGATCCGCCGTCCGCCTCAGCTCCAGAGTCCGTGAAGCCACCGCAGGCGTCGCCTCCATTGCTCCAAAAGGTAAATGTCGCCCAGTTGATCCGCGACCAAATTCTCAACACAAACGGCTCAGAGTTTACGTTGAGCTCGATCTGTTCACGCGCCCGCGCTGCTCATCCTATGGTCGAAATACTGGAAGGCTCTATTGCGCCGATGCTTGGAAAGCTGGTGTCCTATGGGGCGATTGCAGTAGTGCAGCCGCGAGCTGGTAACAACGGAGCGGTTTACCGACTGGATAAACCTGACCTCCTGCTTGGGCCGCCCATTCGCTATAAGCGTGCCGCATGAATTTCAATTTTAACCACCCCTCCCAATGAGAATACCGCGCAGGGGCCAGTGACGCCGCAACTGGTCGCTCAGAAAACAAAACCCGCCGATCAAACATCGCCCTCGTAAAGCAGTTTGATCGGCGGGCAGGCACCCCTAACAGGAGCCACTGCGGGGAAGATGTCTCAAATCCGAAGATCAGTCAACCTCAAAGGAGGTGAAAAAAGCCATGTCCAAGAATGAAAAGACCGGCAAGAAGGCCGCGAAGGCAGCATCCAAGGTGATCCGCGATCCGAAGCAAGACCCTGCCTCGAAAACAGCGGGTGGTTCTGCGCTGACGCAAGCCCCGGACAAGAAAAAGCGCCGTTAACGGCGCTTCTGGCGCCCTTCGACCAAAGGCGTCATCCGAACAATGCAGGCTGTGGGGATAGTCATGTCCCCACAGCCTTGCTGTTTAGTGCCATCCCGCTCGGGGCATGTTAAATGGGGAACGATGACGACCGACTTCTTGCTCTGGTGCGCGATCCACCCGATTGAGCGGCAGACCAGAGGGCGCGGCTCAATGTCCTCAACGCTCTCCCATCGCGGTGAACAGCCGTAGGAATCCACCCACTCAATGAGGAACGGCGTCTGGTTCACTTCGCCCCCTTTATCGCGCGATACGTGAGCCGTTTGCCGGGCGCACGCTTGAGCGCGGCAACAGTGCGATCCCCGTCTGTGACCTTCCGCTGATTCCAGCGAAAATCGAACTCGGCGACGTAGAGCCCGAGATGCTTTCGGGAGATGTTGTGGAACGTCCCTATCACGCCTCGGCGTAGCAGCGAAAACGAGCTTTCTGCGTAGTTCGTCGTCACCACTTCCCCGTCAGCTTCCGTCCGGTGATGCTCGCGCTTCCCTTCTACCTTCGCGTGCCGCACTGACTTGTGGCGATACTCACCGCCAAGGCCGTTGTAGCCGGGGTGCTCGTCCGTGTTCACCGTCGCGCCATCGGCGACGTGATCGCGGACGGCCTGCTTCAAATTCCGTCCTGTCACAATTTCGTCGAGCACGACGGAGCGGCGCGTCCCCGTCTGTCGCTCGACCAAGGCGACCACGGCGCTTTTCGATGAGCGGCGGAAACCCTTGCCGTGCGTCTTCGGGCCGAAGTAGCACTCGTCCACTTCCACCGTGCCGGTGAGTTTACCATCGAACGCCTCCACTTTCAGCGCGTGCCGGATGCGGTGCGTCATGAAGAGCGCGGTGCGATAGCTGCCGAGATCGAGTATGCGCTGCATTTGCAGGCTGCTCATACCCTTCTTCGATGAACACATCAGAAACCAAGCGACCAGCCACTTGCGGAGCGGGATGTGCGAATCCTCGAAAATCGTCCCGACCGTCACGGTGAACTGGCGACGGCAATCCTTGCAGTTGCACAGGCCGGGCCGCGTGCTCTTGCCCGTCATGCGATAGACGCGCTCAGGATCGTTGCTCTGGCAGCGCGGGCACACTGGACCATTCGGCCACAGCCACATCTCCACGAACTCGCGGGCCTTCGCATCGGAGGCGAAA
>JBGSYE010000665.1:0-11163 GCA_041751075.1 Chthoniobacteraceae bacterium | reverse complement strand
CGGCGGCGGCCAGGAGCGGCTCGATGCGGAGGAAGTAGAGATCGCCATCCCGGCACCCGACGAAGACGTGCTGGAGATGCACGACGCCCTCGAAAAACTCGCGCAACTCGATCCGCGCAAAGCCGAACTGGTCAAGCTGCGGTACTTCGCCGGCCTGGAAGTCGAGGAAGCCGCGAAAGTGCTCGGTATCTCGAAAAGCACCGCCGCCCGCGATTGGGAGCACGCCCGCGCCTGGCTCCACCGCGAGATCCAAGCGCAACGCGGGTTGGGGGGGCATCCTGCCCGCCGGTTCGGGGGTCTCGCCTGAATATTTTTTGCGGTCGTTACGAAAGTCTGCGGCGCGAGATGCGCCGCCCGGCGGGCAGGATGCCCACCCTGCCCGCGACGCACCGCGCACGTCCCGAGGGCCTGTTATCGGGGAGCCGGCTCGGATTGGCTGGCTCCGCTGGAAACGTTTTTTCACCTCGATGAGAGTTCTGGCCGGAAAAAATCGCATTTACCCGATGAATGCCCCCTTTTCCCTCCATCCATCCCGATCGCGCGCGTCCTGTGGGATCCGAGGAGGCGTTCCCCACTTTACAGATCGCGCCGGGCAGGACCGGTCGCTTGCGGATCGCCGCTGCCGAGGCAGGCGAGCCGCCGCGGAGACGGCTCCGGATGACGGAAAGTCAGCGGGCGCGCGGGGTCACGAGCCCTTTCCGCGGGCGGGTCTGTAATCTTCTCTTCGGCCTTCTCGCCGTTCTCGCACCCGCGGCCCGCGCGCAGAGCATCCCCGCCACTTTCTCCAAAGTTGGCGCCGAATACCGCCTGACGCTGCAGCCCGATCCCGCGCTCTACTTCGGCTTTCAGCACAGCGAGGATTTGCTCCTCCCGTGGATGACGGAAGCTCTGTCCCTGAGCGGCGCCACCCCGATCATCTTCGGCTACACCCCGGGCACGGGAGAGCTGCGTGGCTTTTTCCGCGCCCGCGGCATCAGCGTCTCCGCGCCGGAGGATCAGGATGGTGATCTAATCGACGACATTTGGGAGCTGCAGCATCCGTCGGATCTCGATCCGCTCGATCCGAATGATGCCGTCTTGCCCAGCACTGAGGCGGATGCGCTCCCCGGTGAGACGAATCTCCAATACTATCGCCGGAAGCGTGGCATCGAGGGGCGGCAGGAGGCCATCTCTCGGGAAGTCGCTCTCTTCAATTTCGGGAGCCCCGTTCATGGCACTGAGGCGCTGTCCCGCGTCATCAGCGTCTTCAATGGCGACGGCCTGCCCACCTCGCTGCTTCAGCAGGTTTATTCCCGGGAGGTAACCGCCTTCAACTTCGGATCGCCCCTCGCGAATTTCGAGGCGGTCTCTCGCCAAGTTACCGCCTTCAACTTCGGCAGCCCGCTCGCGCAGAACGAAGCGATCTCACGGCTGGTGAGCGTCTTCAATGGCGAGAACCCGCCGGACAGCGGCATTCAGGAGGCCTACTCCCGCGAAGTCAGCGCCTTCAACTACGGTTCAGCGCCCCACAGCACCGAAGCCATCTCCCGCAAAATCTCCGTCCAAAACACCCAAGGCACTCCCAACCCATGAAAACTCCGACCCTCGCCATCGTGCTCGCTCTCTCCATGAGCGTCGCCTCCGCCCTCGCGCAACTCAGCATCCCAGCCGCCGATGGCTCGGATGGCCCGCTCAACGCCACCAATACACCCATCGATCTCTCGCAGGCCATTCCCGGCGACGCGCTCACTTTCAGCAACTCCGGCGGGCTTAGCAGCAGGGGGATCTTCGATGCCGAGCGCTGGGTGGTGGTGTACAAATACTCGTCCGTTTCGGTTCCTTCGGGGGTGACCGTGACCTTTATCAATCACCCGAGCGGCGCACCGGTGGTCTGGCTCGTGCAGGGCACCGTGACCATCGCGGGAACGGTCAGCGTGAATGGAAAAGGCGGAGTGGCGACGACCGATGCGCTGCTTCCGGTGGCGGGTGGGCCGGGCGGCTTTCGCGGTGGCGCTACTGGCCAGGCTGGGAATGGCTATGGGATGGGGCCGGGTGGGGCAGTCAGTAACAGTCCAACTTACAATACCACCTACGGCAATCCTCCGATTCGCCCGCTGATCGGCGGCTCGGGTGCAGGTGGGAGCTTTCCCCACTCTGGAAGCGGCGGTGGCGGAGCCATCTTGATCGCCACCCCTGGACTTCTGAACCTCTCGGGAAATATCACCGCGCTCGGAGGTCTTGGCTCGCACACCAGTCTACAAGGAAGCGGCGGAGCCATCAAACTCATCGCCAACGAAATCTCCGGAGGTGGCTCTGTAAACGCCGCGCAGACCGGGAGGGTGAGGATTGAAGCGGGTTCGATGATCGGAACCCTGAACACCCTCCCGACGACGATTAACGCCGGCACGCCCCCGACGCCGATCCTCTTCCAATCGTCCTCGGACCCATCGGTGCGCATCAAGTCGGTCGCCGGCAACAGTATCTCCACTGACCCGCGAGCGGACTTGCTGACGACCCCGGACGCGAACTTTCAAAACAACAGTCCCGTGCTCATCGAGATCGAAACCAAGAACTTCCCGGTGAATGGATCGGTCGTGAGATTGCGTATCACCGGCAAGTACGGTGCGACCTCGACCTACAACGCCGTCCTGTAGTCCGGTGGGACTTCCACCCTCGCCACTTGGACGGTGAATCAAGCCATCACCCCGGGCTTTGTAACGATGCAAGTCCACGCCACCGGACCGTAAGCGCCTTCGGCACCTCTGCTACTCAGCTCCGAAACATCTTGCCTGGATCGAGACCACGTCCTACCTGCCGGGACCATGAAAGCCGTGATCGCCGCACTCCTCTTACTCTCCGCATTTGGCGCGCACGCTCAGTTGAGCATGCCCGCCGTGAAGGGGAAGTTTTTCCTCTACATCGACGATTCCATCCATCTCTTCCTCAACGGAATCGAAATCTTCGCGCTCGAAAAGAACTACAAAGCCACTGAGACCAAAGAGATCGAGCTGAAGCCGGGCGACCGGGTGGTCGCTCGCCTGAGGAATGGTGGCGGGCCGCGAGCCTTCCAGTTGCTTTTCGCGTCTTCGGACTTCAAGCGGGCGGTTCGCTTCACGAACACGACCTTCAAGATCCTTCCCGATCCTACGGCGACCGACTTTCTTCCCGCAGACATCGTGTCGGCACGAGTTGCGAAGCAGGAAAGAAAGAACCGCCCGGACCCCTTCCCGTTCAAGACAAAGTCGGAATGGATGTGGGGCGAAACGGATTCCTGCACCCTCGGGGCGATCATCACCGCGGAGATGTTCCAGCCCCTTTCTCGCTGATGCAGTGGGAATCAAAATAACCGTAGCGGAGACGGTCAATCGTCCTAATCCTCGCAGAACACCCTCAATTGGAGAACAAATGCCAAACCTTCCTCTCGTCGCTGCCGCAGCATTCATGACAACATTGGTGAACTGGCTCCCGGCGGCTACGATCGTCGTTCCCGGAACCTCGAATCCGTGGCTGTCGGGAATGCCAAACGGCTCGGCCGCCGACTTCGGCGACCTGGCGCCTGCTCAATCGCCGATTCTTTTTGCCGGCATCTCTCTTGTCGCGGGCACTACTCTGCAATTCACTGTCGCTGGCAGCGTCTTTAATGGTGCCGGTGGCACTACCGACGGGCCAGATGGAGGAGCAGTTTTTTCCCATAGTGTCGGTGCGGAGAACGGGATCGCCGATACGACGGCTCCGATAAACAGCCTGATCGGCGTGTTCTTGAGCGCCAATCAGCCAAGTCTAACACTCGCCCCGTCTGCATTTGTCAATTTCCCCACCGCGCCAACCATTTCTCCCGGCCTCAAACAGCCATTCTTCATCGGCGACGGTTTGACGGGCACAGGCACAGGAACGCGGCAGCAGTTCATCGTTCCAGCCGGGGCGACTCGGTTATTCCTCGGCACCATGGACGGATTCACATGGAGCAATAACAGCGGCGCATTTACGGTGACCACAGTTCCAGAACCGGGAACACTTACTCTCGCTGCCTTTGGACTCAGCGTTCTCCTATGGCGCCGGACCCGCCGGCGGCAATGAAGGGCTTTATTCGCGCTCTCCCACACTGCTCCCTGCGGTTACCTCGATCGTCCCAGCGCGGGTTCAAGTATCGGTACTCTGGAGACCTGAGTGCGTCGAGCATGAGCCCGCCCGTGTCTGAGGCGGCAGCAAGTGTTGGCGGGCCAACCCGCTTTCGCTCGATGATCGTGACCGCACCACTGGCTCGACGCTGCGCAATGTGCTGGCTGGCAGGGGTCACGGTAGCCGCAGCTGCGCCGAATATCGTCCCCGAGTATGGCGACCGGCTGGCGGTCGCGACGGTGGCGACCGGCACGGGGACGGTGACGCAGATGGCCTGGGGACCGGATGGGAGGCTGTATGCGGCGCGCAGTGAAGGCGGCACGATCAGCTTTTCCTTCGACGCGGCCAGCGGGCAGCTCGGCGACCTGCGTCCGGCGGCTGCCTTGAGCGGGCTGGGCATCGCGTTTCTGCCGGCGCGGTGGGAGATGTATCTCACCACGCCCAATGCGCTCTGGCGGCTGACCGATGACGACGGCGATAGCATGTGGGGCGAAGCACCGGTTGAGACGCAGGTCGCGCTGGTGACGGAGATTCCCAGCCACTTGCACGCGGTCGATCAGCTTCAGATCCGCGGGCTCACGCTTTTCGTCGGGATCGGCATCCGGACTTGGGACGGCGGGACCGGGACCACCGCCAGCGCCCCTGAGGGCGAGTCCGCTTACGGTGGGACGGTCTGCTGGATTCAGGATTTGTCGCTAACGCCGAGCATCACCGATGCGGCGCGGGCGCATGGTTCGCTCGGCGGCTCGGCGCTCCAGACGGATGCGATGCCTTACACCAGCATGGCGGCGGGCAAGTTGGTGGTCCATTCGGCCGGTGCGCGCAATCCATACGGGCTGGCGCTCGATGCGGCGGGCGAGCCCTTTTTCACCAATAACTACAACCGCGCGGAGACGCTTGGGGATGGCACCAGCCGCGTGAACGGCCCAGACGACGTGCCGGGGCCTGATCTCGCGCGGGCGGTGCATGATCAGTTTTTCAAAGCCACGGCGGGTGGCGATTACGGCTATCGCAACGACAACTGGCGCGGAGCGCGCGACCCTGGGGTGATAGCGCGAATCCTCGATGCGACCGACCCACTGCATCTCCCCGTGCGATCACTCACGCCGGACAATCTTTTCGCGTCCGATGCGAATTACCTGCAACTCCATGATCCGACCGCCCCGGTGGGGCTCGGTCCGAGCAGTTCGGCTGATGGCGTGGAGTTTTGGTATCATCGCTGGCTTCCGCTCGCGTTGTACGGGTCGGCATTCATCGCACGCTGGAATCCGATCATCGGCGAGAGCAGTCCTGGCACTCGTTCCATTGCCTACTCCGATCTCGTGGCAGTCGATCCGGCGACGGGTGCGGTTCGGCGCGTGGCGCGCGGCTTTTTCTTTCCGCTCGCGGTGCTGAGCGCGCCCGGTGGACATTTGCTGGTTTCGGATTGGGGGGCGCAGACGATCACCGTTTTAAAGCTGCTCCCCCCTCCCGATGCAGACGGCGATGGAGTGCCGGATGAGTGGATGCAGCATCACTTCGGACATCCGCTGGCGGAAGCGGCGGATGCGTCCCGAGCCGGCGATGATGCTGACGGCGACGGGCTGTCGAACCGCGGCGAATACATCGCCGGGACCGATCCGCGGGAATCCGCCAGCGGCCTGCGGATCGCCGAGGTGAGCATGGACGGGATGGAAGTGCAGCTGACGTTTCAAAGCGTGGCGGGACGCCGGTATCGCCTGGAATGCGCGGACGACATCGAGGTCTGGCAACCCGCGGGAGCGGAGGTGATCGGAACGGGAGGTGCGATGGCAGTCACCGATATTCGACGGGCAAATGTTGCGGCCAAATTCTACCGCGTGCGGATCGCTGAACCATAGATATACACGGATCGGGGCGACGGCGGCGCCGAAGCGATTGCCTTCCTGCCACTGGCTGCCAGAAATTTGCCACCCATGCTTATGAAAAAGAACCGGATGGCTTCCGTCTTATCGATCTTGAGCTTCGCGGCGACCGCCGCGGCCGACTCCATCGCTATCGACTGGTATGGCGGGGGCAAAAACGGTGGGACCACTCAGGCTCGAATGGCTCGATCCGAATCCGCGGGCGTGGTGTCGCAGCAGCATTGGAACAGCTTCACCGGGCCTTCCAAAGCGATGGGACAGGCTTTGGTCGATAGCAACGGTGCAAACACGGGGGCGACTGTGACATGGAAGGCAGAGGGCATGTGGGATACCAATGCGGAGGACGTGCCGGGCAATTTTCGGATGATGCTCGGATATCTCTCGGGCGGGACCGCGGCGACCACGGTGACGGTCTCCGGCATCCCGGCGCACTTCGCCGCGACCGGGTACGATGTCTATGTCTATAGCGATGGGGAAAATAACGATGAGCCTCGCGCCTCGAGGTTCGCCATTGGGGCGATTGAGGCCGTGAACACGGACCCGGCCAACGAGACGTTCACCGGCACCTTCGTCGAAGGCGCCAATTACGTCTGTCTCCGCGGCTTGACGACCGGGGCGTTTACGCTGACGGCCACCCCGATCCCCGGTCCGGACACGAACATGCCTCGCGCGCCGATCAACGGCATCCAGATCGTGCAGCGATCGGCGCCGGCAAAACCGTGAGGGGGAAGAAAAGCTTCGCGGCGTCGGCGCCCAGGCCTTTACGGCGCTGGTTGAAGTGTCCGGCATCTTCGCGAATGCGCTCGGTTGGAGCCGGGCGCATCTCTTTCAGCATTCGCACGGGCGCGGCGGTCCGAAGTCAGGCCAGCGTCAGCCCGTGTGGCACGAAGGGCCGGAAATCGTCGATGATTGCCGTTGCCATCCGCGCGCGGACTCGCAGCGCCGTGGCGGCGATGAGGCAATCGGCCAGCGAGCGGGAGCGCCGTCCCGTTGCGTTGAAGAGCTCGGCGCCTTTTGCGGAGTCTGCCGGTTTCATCGCTTCGATCTCCGGGAAGAGCGTCTCGGCAAGTTCCCGGTCTCCCGGATTCAGCGGCCCGCAAAGAAACTCCGCCCAAGTCATGGCGGATAATCCTACAGATTGCCCCTCTACCACCCATGCCCGCAGCTTCGAGTCTTCGTCCGATCCCGGGCGGAGGGCCCGAATGAGGAAATTCGTATCGAGGTGAATCATCCGTAGTCAGCGCCGCGCATCCCGCACCCTGGCGATCCAGGCGTCCGCCTTTCGGTCGTCGAGCGAGAGCCTCGCTTGCAGGGCGTCGAGGGCCCTCAGCCGCGGGTGTGCTTCCCTCGCCAGCGATGTGCCCTGCTGCTGCCGCGCACGGTGGACGGCGGCTTCGACCCGTCGCAAATCGTCCGGCGAAAGCGTCGGCAAGGCGGCTTCGATTTCGTTCACGGTGCTCATGGGGCGAAGGTACCACGCGGCTCGCGTGAATCTCAAGTGCAGGCTGCAGCGGCGGTGGCCGCGCCGACGATGAAGGGTGGTATGCTTTGCGGTCATCCCCTGCCGTTGGTTGGCGCTCTCGCGGCGGGACGCGCGTGACTTGATTCGCGGCAGCGATCTGGCTATTCGCATCGTGCATGGTGGTGCCTGAAACTGAAGTCATCGCGACGCACGCCGGGGCGCAGCTGTGGCGGCGCGTGATTGCGCCGGGAGATTACTCGATCGGCCGCGATGCGGGCTGCGATCTGCTCCTTGATGCGCCGGGCGTGGCGGGCGAGCACGCGCGGCTCACGGTGTATCACCTGGAGGTCTTCCTCGAAGCTCTCGGCACGGACGGCAGCACGACGGTGAATGGGCGGCCGGTGCAGGGCTCGTTGCGGATCTGGCCGGGACAGAAAATCTCCATCGGCGAGGTGCAGCTCGAGTTGCGCCGGCTGAAATCGACTGCGGGCGCGGAGCAGAGTCTGCCGCCGCAGACGGCGGTGGTGCGCCAGCTTCTGCCGCCGGAGTTTCTGCGGGAAAAGAAGTACGATCTCGGCGGGGTGGTGGCACAGGGCGGCATGGGGGCGATCCTCGCGGCGCACGAGGCGACCACCGAGCGCACGGTGGCGATGAAGGTGATGCTCCAGGCCCACACGCAGGAGAGCCTCGTGCGGTTTGTGACCGAGGCGCGGATCACGGCGCGGCTCGAGCATCCGAGCATCGTGCCCGTGTATGAGCTGAGCGTCGATGAGCACGATCACGTCTTCTACACGATGAAGTATGTGCGCGGCGTGACGCTGCGCGAGGTGCTCCGGCGGCTGGCGGAGGGCGATCCGGCGGCGCTGGCGAAGTATCCGCTGCTCACGCTGCTCACGGCGTACCAGAAGGTGTGCGACGCGATCGCCTTTGCCCACAGCCGCGGGGTGCTGCATCGCGATCTCAAGCCGGACAATGTGATGCTCGGCGATTACGGCGAGGTGCTGGTGATGGATTGGGGAGTGGCGAAGGAAATGCAGAAGCCAGAAGGCAGAACGCAGAATGATGGCGCGTCCAAGGAGGAGGGGCGCCCCCGCCCCGAGTGTCCCACTTGGGGCGAGGGCGTCCCAACTCCTTGCGCCGATTTCCACACCATGCCCGGCACCATTCTCGGCACGCCGCAATACATGCCGCCTGAGCAGGCGAGCGGGGAGAATGAGCGGCTGGACGAGCGCGCGGATATCTACGCGCTCGGCGCGATCCTCTACCACATGCTCACGCTGCGGCCGGCGGTGGAGGGGGAACGGACGGAGGTACTGGCGAAAGTGCTCGGCGGGGAAATCATGCCGCCGGCGCAGGCCGTCGCGGCGCGCGGAAAACGCGGGACGCGACATCTGCCGGGCGGCAGAGTGCCCGATTCGCTCGCGGCGGTGGCGATGAAGGCAATGGCGCAGCAACCCGACGATCGCTACCCGAGTGTGGTCGCGCTGCAAAGCGATGTGACGGCTTTCCAGACTGGCTTCGCGACCACGGCGGAGCGCGCGACTTTCTTCAAGCAGATCGCGCTCGCGATCCAGCGGCATCGGCGCGAGGCAGCGGTGCTCGGTGCCGCGCTGCTGCTCCTGCTCGCTGTATCCGCGCTTTTCACCACACGGCTCATCCACGAGCGCAATCGCGCCGAAGCCGGCGAGAATCTCGCGACCATCGAGCGCAACAAATCCGAGGAAACGCTCACCCAGGTGCAGCTTCAGCGCGCTGAGGAACTCTTCGCCGCGGACGACGACTCCGGCGGGCTCGCCTATCTCGCCCACGTCCTGCGCCGGCATCCGGAGGATCGCGCCACCGCCGAGCGCCTGCTCTCGGCGCTGCGCGACCAGAGTCATCTGCGCCCGCTGCTTGAGCTGCCCCGGCAGGAAGGTGCGATCAATTCGCTCGCGTGGAGCCCGGATGGGACGCTGCTGCTCACACATTGCAAAAATCTCGTGCGCATCTGGGATGGCGCGGATGGCCGGCTGCGCGTGGGCCCAGTGCAGATCACCGAGGCGAATCGCGCCGTGCGTTTCAGCCCGGACGGGCGGCGCTTTGTCGCCATCGGCACGGATTCGCAGGTCTTCGATACGCAGACAGGCGCGGCGGTCACGCCCTTGCTCGTCCACCCGGGCCGCCACGACGGGCAACCCGTCGGCCAGCGCGACGCGGTTTTCGCGCCGGACAGCAAGACAATCATCACGACCACGCGCCATGCCTTCGCCAATGTGTGGGAGGTGGAGACGGGCCGGAAGATCCGCGGCGAGACCTTCGTCTTCAGAGACATCCCCGTCCGCCGCGATCTCGGCGGAACCCTCATGCCCATCTCCAGCGTCCTTTCGCCGGATGGCGCATTCCACGTCGTCGGCCGCGCGGATGGCCAGATGGTGCTCTGGGAAACGGAGACCTGGCAGTACATGCAAGTGCTGGGCGACTTGGAGACCTTCACCGCGGCGCCCGCTTTTTCTCCCGACAGCAAGCGCCTCTACTTCACGCAGCGCGGCGCGATCACGGGGATCGAGCTGCCGAGCCTCAAGCCGCTCTCGTGGACGATCGAGCCCGCCTCCCCGGTCGTCGCCTATGTGGTACATCCGAACGGGCTGGAGCTGGCCGTCGCCACGGCAGATCGACAGGTGCGCTTTTACGATACGGAGGATGGCCGGGAGCGATCGGGTTCGCTGGTGCATACTCGCGACGTGGTCGGGCTCGAATACAGCCTGGACGGTGCGCGGCTGATCACGCGCACCGATCCGTCGGGCATCGAAGTCTGGGATGTCTTTGGCTACCGCCCGCTCGCCGCACGATGTCCCATCCGCGGAGAGGTGATGGACTTCTCCCTGGACCACGCCGGGCGCCGCCTCGCGGTGGCGACCTCCGATGGATCGGTGCGCGTGTGGCAGATCGCGCCCAGCGAAGCGCTCCCGGCGATCCTGCCCGTGCGTGCGGATGCCGAGCGGCCAGCCCCGGAAGCGGTGATCCTGCATCCGAATGGGAAACATCTCGCCACCTTGTGCCGCCACACCGCGCACGTCTGGGATTGGACCACCGGCGAGCGCGTCGGCCCGGTGCTGAACCACGAGCAATCCATCTGTTCCGCCGCTTTCACGCCGAGCGGCGATCGCCTGCTCACGGGCGGCAGCGAAGACAAGCAAGTGCGCGTCTGGGACTACCGCACTGGCCGGGAGGTGGGGCCGCGCCTGAGCTCCCTGAGTTATCTCTGGAACATCAGCTTCCCCTCGGCGGGCGCGCGCGTGGGCGTGAGCGGAGCGGCGGTGTGGGATCTCGCCACTGGCCGGCAGACGACCCCCGATTTCGGCGAGTTCATCAGAGTGACGCTCATGTCGCCCGATGCCCGCCGCGTCGTGCTGCTCCTCGGCCCGCAGGGATCGCCGAAAACAATCGGTCGCATCTACGTGAGCGAGACGGGCCGGCAGCTCGGCGGCGAGGCCATCCACAAAGGATCGATCGTCGCACTCGCCATCTCGCCCGACAGCCGTGCCTTTGCCACCGGTGCGGACGACGGCACGGCCCGCGTCTGGAGCCTCGCCGATGGCGCGCCTCTTTCGTCGTGGCTCCCACACCTGGCGGCGGTGAAGCAGGTCGAGTTCAGCCCGGACTCCCGCCGGCTGCTCACGGTCTCCGCCGATCGCACCGCGACGCTGTGGGACTGGGCCAGCGGCGCGCGCGTCGGCGTGC
>JBGSYE010000664.1:0-3035 GCA_041751075.1 Chthoniobacteraceae bacterium | reverse complement strand
TCCCCCCCGAACGCGATGTGGCCGAACTCGTCACGGCCCTCGTCGCCAGCGGCCAGCAGGTGCGCGGGGTCGAGCCGCTCCGCCGCACGCTCGAGCAGCTCTATCTCGAAACCATCGGCGGAGAAACCGAATGAGCGTCTTCCTCAGCCAGCTGCGCGGCGAACTGCGCAAACTTTTCGCCCGCAAACGCACCTACATCGGCTTCGCCGCCTTCCTCGCCGTCGAGGTGCTCATCGTCGTCCTGCTCAACCTGCCCAAGCCGAAAAGCTCCATCCGGCGCATCATCGAAGACGCCGGCTACCTCGCCGACGAATACTTCGGCGGCCTCACCCTCGCCGTCATGATCCTCACCTGGACGACCGTCCTCATCGGCGCGCTCTACCTCGCGCTCGTCTCCGGCGACATCGTCGCCAAGGACGTCGAGGACGGCGCCCTGCGCATGATCCTCTGCCGCCCGGTCAGCCGCGCCCGCCTCATCACGTTGAAATATCTCGCCTGCCTCATCTACACCGTCGTGCTCACCCTCTTCATCGGCGTCAGCGCGCTCATTACCGGCTTCATCTGGGGCGGCGTCGGCGGACTGTTTGTCTATGATCCGCTGCAGGGCGTCTTCGCGCTTTTCTCCGCCGGCGAGGGGCTCGGCCGGTTCGCGCTCGCCCTCGCCGCGCTGGCCGGTGTGCAGTTTTCCGTCACCAGCCTCGGCTTCGGGCTTTCCTGTTTGCGGTTAAAACCGGCGGCCGCCACCGTGCTCACGCTTTCCTATTTCTTCCTCGATTCCATCTTCCAGCGGCTGCCGTATTTCGAGAGCCTCCAGCCGTGGTTCATCACCACCCACATGTCCGCCTGGATTCACTGCTTCGACGCCCGCATACCGTGGACGCGCATTGGCCAGGATTTCATCTACCTGTTCGCCATCGACCTCACGCTCTTCCTCGGCGGGCTGCTCATCTTCGACCGGCGCGATCTTAAATAGCCATCCGACCGGTTCGCCCGCCCGCTGCGCACGGTGTCAACCATGCATTTCCAGCGGACCGAGGGCGAGGGCGGCGCGCCTGCGGCCTTGTCGGCGGCGGAGAAAACCGCTAGCGTTTCGGCATGTCGCTGCCTCTCGAAAAACGGTTTTTCACTCCCGCGGAATATCTGCGCTTGGAGCGCGAGGCGAGTTACAAGAGCCAGTATTACGCGGGGGAGATCTTCGCGATGTCCGGCGGGAGCGCCCGGCATAGCCTCACGGGGACCAATTTGCTCATCGCGACCGGGCGGCGTCTGGCGGGCCGCGCCTGCACCGCCTACAACAGCGACCTGCGCATCGCCGTTTCCCCCGATGGCCTCTACACCTATCCAGACATCTCGGTTTTCTGCGAGCCCATCGCCTTTGTGCCCGGATGCGATGACACGGCGATGAATCCCGCCGTCGTTGTGGAGGTGCTCTCTCCCTCCACCGAGGCTTACGACCGGGGCCGGAAATTCGAGCAGTACCGGCGCATCGCCAGTCTGCGCGAATATCTGCTCGTCTCGCAGGAAGCGCCCCTGATCGAACGCTTCTCGCGCGAGGACGAGGGGCGCTGGACGTTAACAGAGGTGAGCGGGCTGCAGAATGTCTGCTCCATCGAAGCGCTGGACATCGGGATTCCGCTCAGCGAGGTCTATGAAGGGGTGGACTTCCCGGAACGGGATTCCTCCCGCGAAGGTTGAGCGAAGCCGCGGGGGATTTGCCTCGTCCGCTACCCCCATGCTTCCTGAAACGCCGCGATTCAAATAGCCATCCGACCGGTTCGCCCGCCCGCTGCGTAGTCTCGGGTAATGCACACACATTTCAAAACACCGCTCATCACCTCCGCCGCCGTCGTTCTCCTGATCAGCCTCGCCTCCATCCACGCCCAAGCCCCGGCCGAGAAGCCGCTCAAGCCGCCCGTCAAGCCCGCCGAGATGGAAAAGAGCATGGACGACGCGCCCGTCACTAAAGCCGTCGCCGTGCTCGTGCCCACCGCCGGCAACGACGTCAAAGGCACCATCACCTTCCAGGAAACCGACGCCGGCATGAAGGTCACCGGCAAGATCACCGGTCTGACACCCGGCTCGCACGGTTTCCATGTCCACCAGTTTGGTGACACCACTTCGAAGGACGGCAAAGCCGCCGGCGGCCACTTCAATCCGTCCAATGAAGAGCATGGCGCGCCCGACGCCAAGATGCGCCACGTCGGCGACCTCGGAAACATCGAAGCCGACAAAAAAGGAGTCGCCACCGTCGATGTCACTGACAAAGAGCTGAAGTTCAAAGGCAAGTCCTCCATTCTCGGCCGCGGCGTAGTCGTCCATGCTGGCACCGACGACCTGAAGAGTCAGCCTTCCGGTGATGCCGGAGCCCGCGTCGCCGTCGCCGTCATCGGCGTCGCCGAGGCGAAATAAAAAGTCTAACCACGGAGGCGCGGAGACACGGAGAGGGGACAAAGAATCTTCGTCCGTGCCTCCGTGTCTCGTGGTTTAAATCGCCTCCCCGCCCTTCAGAAAAAGCGCCGCGAAGCTCCCGTCGATCCCATCCCGGAACGGCAGACTCCGCCGCATCTCCAGCAACTGCAGCCCCGGCGTGATTGCCACCACCCGCGCTGCCACCGCTTCGTTCTCCTCCGGCTCCAGACTGCAGGTGCTGTAAACCAGCCGGCCGCCCGGCCGCAGCAGCGGCAGCACACTGCGCAGGATCGCCAGCTGCCTCGCGGCCAGCTCCGCAAACTCATCCGGCCGCAGTCGCCATTTCACATCGATCCGCCGCCGGATCACCCCCGTGTTCGTGCAGGGCGCATCCACCAGAATCCGGTCGAAGGATTCATTCTCGAAAGCCGCCGTCCATTGCTCCCAGTCCACCTGGTGCGTGGTCACGCAGCTCGCCTCCAGCCGCTCCAGATTCTCCCGCAGACGCTGCAGCCGCGCTGCCGACACATCGCAGGCCGCGATCGAACCCGTGTTCCGCATCAGCCCCGCCATGAAGACCGCCTTCCCGCCCGGAGCCGCGCACGCATCGAGCACTCGCTCGCCCG
>JBGSYE010000663.1:0-7022 GCA_041751075.1 Chthoniobacteraceae bacterium | reverse complement strand
CGCGGATGCCCCGCCGGATTGCGCCTCGGGCGGCGACGACCGCACCGTCCGCGTGTGGCAGCCGACGATCGGCCGCATGGTGCGCATCGTCCGCCACCACGATGGCCCGGTGCTCGCGCTCGTCTTCGCCCCCGATGGACGCTCGCTTTTTTCCGCTGGTCAGGAGGGCGTCATCCGCCGCCTCGACGCCGGGAGCGACGAAGTGCTCGGCGAATGGCGCGCGTCGAGCGATTGGATCTACAGCCTCGCGGTTTCCCCCGACGGCAGCACACTCGTCACGGGAGATTGGGCTGGCGACGTCCGCCGATGGGCCATCGGCGAGAAGGACATCCGTCTGCTGAAGGACGGCGAATGAAGATCAGGGTGCCACCGCGACAGTTTCGGCGAAACCGCCCCACCACCGTCGCGATGGAATGCCGGCCCGGCCCACACCTTGCCAAATGACGCGATGGCTCAGTCCGCAGTGATCTCGGCAATCGCAGGCTCCGCGTAATCGCTCCAAAGGCGATCGAGGAGTGCCGCATCCGCGGGGCCATCGGCGACGATGAAGCGGTAGCGCGACACATAGGATCTGCCGGGCGCGATCTCCCAGTCGCCACCCTGCGACGGCGCGATGCAGATTTGCGGATTCTTCGGATTCAGCCGCAGGGGCTGCGGAGAGCGGAAATTCGAGGGGTGGATGAGCACGGCGAGCCCGGCGGGAGCGCCCTCCACCTTGCCGCCGAGATGCACCCATCTGGCTTTGGTGCCGTCGCCCGCCTTTCGGTCGTCGCCGTTTGAGGTCAGCATGGTCACGGCGTCCACGGGATCCCAGGCGGCGTGGCCGCGCACGCCGAGTCCACCGTAATGGTACTTCGGCAGCTTGAGCGGCGACGCGCTCGCGCAGGTCTGCGTGGACACGAGGTCGATGACGTTGAGCGGGCGGTCTGCCACGGTCACGCGATACGCGGCCACGTCCCAGGTCTCTTCGAGCACATCCTCTGAAACTACGCCGCTGTGGTCGATGAAGCGATGCCGGCTGACGAAACCTCCATGCACCGGCCCGCTCCAGGCCAAGTCGAGCGCCTCGAAGCGCACCTCGGCCGAAAGCTTCTCCGCGGACTTCGCAGCACCTTCGCCCTTGCCCTGATTCCAGAAATCCGGATGCCGCCCCTCGAACTCCGTCTTCGTCCACGCCATCCAGATCCCGCGGTGCCAGCGATGATCCGCGGGATGATCGCCAGTGACGAGCCTTCCGCCGGGAGTGAAGACGGGATGTAAATGCGCGCCGTGGCGGAAGATCGGATCCACGCCCTCGGGCACCGCTCCCGCCGCCATCTGGTAGGCGAAGACGGGCTGGCCACCCGCGGTGAACATCAGCACGTCGCCGGATTCCTCCACGGCGACCAAAGCAGGCAGCTTCGTCGCGCCCTTCAGCACAAAGGTCTTCGTCGCGCCCTTCGCCAGCGCGGGCGCGATGAAGACCGCCTCACCCGCATCGTCGATCTGCACCGGCAGCGATGAGCCGTCGCCACTGTCGAGGGTCGCGACGCCACGCAGTGCCCCCGGAGCGGCGAAGCGAACGATGCTCCCGCTGCGTTCGTGGTTGCAGGCCGCGACGGTGAGTTTCCACTCGGCGGCGGAACACTGGCGGTCGGCCCAGAGGATTGCAGCGAGGAGAAGCGCCGGGGAAATGAAGGATGTGGTTTTCATGCGGAGGGAGGAGTGGGGCTCAATGCCAGCGTTGCAGCTCGATGATGTTGCCTTCGGGGTCGGTCATGTAGTTGAGCGTGAGCCGGCCCGCGCCCTGGATGTCGATGGTCACGACTTTGCCGACATCGCGCCCGCCGCGAGCGAGGATCTCGGCGCGCTTTGCCTCCACGTCCTCGACTTCAAAGGCCAGATGCGCAAAGCCGGGACGCGTGAGGGAGGTCGGAAGCGCGGGATCGTTGCGCTCGTATTGGAAAATCTCGAGCGTCGGGCCGCGCTCACCGTGCCCCGGAAGCCGCACATGCTGCCCGCGGATGCGCGCGCCGGGAATGCTGGTGAGATCATCGATGTGCGGCCCATGGTGATCGCGCTCGCTGCTCACGGGGACGCAGTCAAAGACCTCGACGTAGAAGGCGAGCATCTTGCGCCAGTCGTTGGCGATCAGGTTGGTGTGAGCGTAGCGGATGCGGCAGGGGGTGGGAGAATCCATGTCCGGCAATGAGGGAGACGGCCCGCGAGAAAGCAAGCCAGCTCAAGCGGCCCCGGCCTGGCGCAGCATTTTCACCAACTCGGCAAAGGAACGGGCTTCGCGCATGGCGGCGTTCAGGCGGTCGAGACCGGCGTCATGCGAGGGATGCGGGAGGCTGACCTCGCAAGTGCTGCCATTGCTCGAGAAGGTGATTTCGTCCCACTGGATGGTCTCGATCTCGCGATTGAATCTCGCCACGGCGCGTCCGCGGAAGAAGGCGCGCGTCGTCTCCGGCGGCTGGAAGATGGCCTTGCGCACGTCGTCTTCACTGATGAAGCGGAGCATCTGTCCCTCGCGCTTGAGTTCATAGTAGAGGCCATTCTCCAGCGCGACGTTGTGGTACTCGAGGTCGATGGATTGCAGCCACGGGTCGGTCCAATCGAGCTTCTCGGCCTCCTGCAAAGTCACGAGCAGGAATTTTTTTGCCACCCAGTCGAGCCGGTCGCGGCACAGCCAGTAATCGCGCGCGAGGTCGTCGATCACCTTTTCCCATTCCCGCAGGACCCAGACGTTGTCCTCGTCGGACTTGTCGCAATGCTTCTGCGCGGCGGCGAGGTAGCGGCGCTGGATGTCGATCGCGGAAATCTTCCGCCCGTCGCGCAGTTCGACGATCCATGCGCAGCTCTGATCGCGGCTGATGGCTTTCGTCGCTTCGACGGCATTCGCCAGCTCGAGATGTGGCGCCTTGCCCATCTCGATGAGATCGAGCACGAGCGCGGTCGTGCCGATCTTCAGCGCGGTGGCCCACTGGCTCATATTTGCGTCGCCGACGATGACGTGGAACCGCCGATACGCGCCGGCGTCCGCGTGCGGCTCGTCGCGGGTATTTACGATCGGTCGGCGATTCATCGTATCGATCGAGCAGAGCACGGAGAAGAAGTCGGAGCGCTGCGCGAGCTGATAGACCCCGGGCTGGCCGGCGGAGTCCTCGCCTTCGATGCCCATCTTGCCGGCGCCGGCGAAGATCTGCCGCGTGACCAGGAAGGGCACGACGTCGCGCACGAGGCGATCCCACGGCACGTCCCGATCCATCAGGAAATTGTCGTGGCACCCGTAGCTGTGGCCGACGAAGTCGGTGTTGTTCTTGTACAGGCGGGCTTCGCAGCCGGGCGGCAGGTGGCGGTTCCGGCGACGCGCGCATTCGGCGAGGATGCGTTCGCCAGCTTTGTCCTGCGCGACGATCTCGCGCAGCGTGCCGCACTCGGGCGTGGAGTATTCGGGGTGCGCGTGGTCGTTGTAAAAGCGCGCGCCATTTGAGAGCACGAGGTCGCTCTTGATCTCCGCAAAGGTGAGCGCGCGGTTTTTATCGAGCTCGAAGTAGGCGGCTTCGTCGGTGTCCTGGAGCAGCTCCGCGGCCCGGAAGCCGCGCGCGTCCTTGTGCGGGTCTTCGAGATTGTAGTCCCACTTCATCGAGGCGCCGTGCTCGGTGTAGCTGCGGACGATCTCGATCGACTCCCGCACGACGTCGAGGTCCGAGACGCCATCGACTGTGATTCCGTATTCCGTTTCGATGCCGAAGACGCGTTTCATGAAGAGGTGGAGGCGCGCAATCTTCGGCAGCCGCGGCGTTCTGGCAAGCCGCGCCACATTATCGGACTCGCACACACTCGACCCGACCACTCGCCGGATCGCGCCGCCATTCACAACCGCCGGCGACGACGATCGTCGGATCATCGGGCGAAACCGTGGGCGCGGGCTCACCGGCATCGAGCGGACCGAAGTGCTCGCGCACGAGCCGCGCTTCTTTTCCAGTCGTGGTCCAGACGCTGAAGCGCTTCGGGCGCACGCCACCTTCCGCGATCCAGAGCTGATCCTTGGTGTCGAGCGCGATGCCGCGGATGTCGCGCAACGCCTCCTCTTTCCACGGGCCGCGCTCCTCGCGTCCACCCGCCACGCCGACGCTGAAGGTGAACCCGCTCGGATCGGACGCAGGCCGCACTTGCACCTGCGCCTGCGGTGCATCGAGGCCGAAGTAGAGCTGCACGTCGCCCGAGGTCATCGTCTCCGCGCGCATCGTGAAGGCGGTGATGCGCTCGTCTTCGGCGAGCCAGCGCGTCGTATTCATCGCCACCCAGGGCGGATCGTGCGGCATCACAAAGTAACTCACCGCGCGCCTCATGAGCACCGCCACACCGAAGTCCGCGACTTCCATCCGCCCGCTGCCGTCGGGTGCATTCATGGGCGTCGTCGAGAGTGCCATCGGACCGGGCGCGGGACCGGTGAGCGTCGTCACGTACTCACCGCTGCCCGCATCGAGCACGGCGATGAAACCCAATGCGGTGAAGCTCAGGTAGAGGCGCCCATTGCCGACGGCGAGCGCATCGGCCGCGGTCGGCTTCGTGTCGGCGGTCTCGGGCCAGAGGCTCACGATGCGGAGATAGCGCTCTTCTTTCCCGGTCCAAACCGCGGGTGCGCCGGTCGCCGCGTCGAGCTTGTAGATCACGCTCCCCGCTTCCGTGGCGTCACCGCCGTGGCCCAGCACATAGACCGTCCCCTGCTCCGCAGCCACCGCACGCACTCCGCATCTGCCGGATTCCCGATGCGCCCAGAGCACGCGCCCGTCCGGATCGACAGCCACGAGCGGATGTCCGTGGACGGCTCCGCTCCACGCGAGATAAACCCGCGTCTCGTCCGCCGCGACCGCACTCGGCCCGCCATCGTCGCCACCGGGGAGCGGAAAGAGCGCGGCAACCTCCATCGGCGGAGGCGGCTCGGGCTCCGTGGCAGCAGGATGCTGCCGCGAGCAGCCAGCAGACAGGATGAGCGTCGCCGCCAGCAGAGTAGTCCCCGACTTCAGTCGGCCAAAGCGTGACCCGCGGCTGGAGCGACTGAAGTCGGAGAATACTTTGCCGCGCCGCTTCACCTTCCGGGTGCGAGTTCGAAAAGATGCCCCTTCAAATACTCCGTCTCCGGGAGCGTCGGCACGATCGGATGATCGAGCCCCTGCCGGAAGACCGCGAGCTGCCGCAGCGTCTTCTTCGCATCCACCGTCGCCTCATTCACCACCTCGACGAAATGCTCCGGACTCACATGGTGGCTGCAGCAGAACGTCGCGAGCAGCCCGTCGGGATTGAGCAGCTTGAGCGCGCGCAGATGGATCTCCTTATACCCACGCATCGCCTCATTCACCTTGCCCTTGTTCTTCGTGAAGGAAGGCGGATCGAGCACGATGAGATCGAAGCGCTGCTGCTCGCGGTCCATGTCGTTGAGCACGTCGAAGACATTGGCGGCAAAGGCTTCGACCGCCAGACCGTTGCGCGCGGAGTTGCGCCGGATGAGTTCCACACATTCCGCACCGATCTCCAGCGCGGTTACATGCGATGCCCCGGCGCGCGCGCAAGCCAGGGCAAAGGCGCCCTGATTGGCAAAGCAGTCGAGCACCCGGCGTCCGCGCGCGTGCGCCGCCACCGCGGCGTAGTTAGGGAGCTGATCGAGATAAAATCCGGTCTTCTGCCCACGCAGGAGATCCACTTCAAAGGCCACGCCACCCACTTCGATCTCGATCGGCCCCGGCGCTTCGCCGTGCAGCATCCCAGTGCGCATTTCTAGCCCCTCGGCCTTGCGGATCGGAGCGTCATTGCGCTCCACGATGCTCACCGGCTGCAATGCCGCGCGCAGCGCCTCCACGATCAGCCCCCGCCGCTGGTCCATCGCCAGGGTCAGCGTCTGGAGCACCAGATGATCGCCATAACGATCGACGATCACGCCCGGCAACCCATCGCTCTCACTCCAAACCAGCCGGCAGAGCCGCGCATCGAGCCGACGCCGCTCCCGATAGCGGATCGCCTGCGTGATTCTGCGCTGGAAAAAATCCGCATCGAGATCCTGCCGCTGGCGTGAGATGCGCCGGGCCACGATCTGCGACTTGCTGTTGTAGATGGCCGTGCCGAGCAGGTGATCGCGCCCGTCTTTCAACGACACCACCTCCCCGTCCACCGGTCCGCCAAAAGCCTTCAGAACCTCGGTGGCATAGACCCAGTCGTGTCCGTGCAGGATGCGGGAGCGAGGTTTGATGACGAGGCCAGCCATTTGTCGGGCCGCGAGGGTATGGCGCAACGCTTGGAAGTCAAACGAGGGCAACATTCGGTAGTCGCGGCTCTCGTTCCGCACCTCGAATTCGCCTCCGGGACCGCGCATGAGCACAGTGGCGCGTCTGCACGCGCGGTGACACTTTGTCGGTTGGCAGTCACCGCCCCCTGTGGCAGCCTCCCGAGCATGAGTCTTACCGGCACCTATCTCGACGGGAGTATCGTCCTGGATGAACCCCTGGCTATCGCCAATGGGGAGCACCTGACCTTGACGCTTGCCGACGAAGAACAACGCTGTGCCGATGGCAGTCCATGGCCAGTCACCAAGGTTGAAGTGGACGCCTGGTGCCGGCGAATCGAGAGCCTACCGCCGCTCTTCGACGACGACGCAGAAGCGGCGGCTTTTACCGCCCGACTCCAGGCGATGCGCCAGGAGCAAGCAGCAGGCCTGGCGGCGCGCAACGAGCGGATTGCCGGGTTGTTTGCGGAATGAGGCGCTACCTGCTCGATTCGGGCACGGCCAGCGACTTCGTCAATGCCCGAGGCAGTGTTCGCACACGGGTGATGGACGCCACTCGCGCCGGGCATCGCATCGGCCTCGGCCCTCCGATTCTTGGGGAATTGATCGGCGGCGTGCTGACCAGCAATGACCCTGTCAGGCATTCCCGCCGTTTGCGGCAGGAAATCTCCCCGTTGCGACTTTGGCCCTTCGACGCCGGCGCCGCCCATGAGTATGGAAAGCTCTATGCCGAGTTGCGTGCCGCAGGTCGTCTCAT
>JBGSYE010000662.1:0-2496 GCA_041751075.1 Chthoniobacteraceae bacterium | reverse complement strand
GCGGGAGATCGTGCTCTCGCGGACGTGGCAGCAGGCGGTGGGAGCAGGAAAATCAGACAGCGAGAATCGGCTTTTCGCGCACGCGAATCGCCGCCGGCTCCATGCGGAGCAACTCCGCGACACCCTGCTCGCCGTGAGCGGGAAGCTCGACCTGAAGTACGGCGGTCTGAACATCGGCAATGCCGGGGATATCGACGCGAACAGCTTTTCCGCGCAGAACACCGAATACAGTTACGTCTTCGCCGACACCCGCCGCAGCGTCTATACGCCGGCCTTCCGCAACAAGCGCCTGGAGCTCTTCGAGATCTTCGACTTCGGCGACATCAATGCGTCGATCGGCCAGCGCACCGTGAGCACCGTGGCTCCGCAGGCGCTCTACTTTCTCAACCACCCCTTCGTCCTGGAGCAGGCGCGCGCCGCCGCGGAGGGGACGATGGCGCTCGCCGGCACCGACGAGGAAAAGATCGCCGCGGCGTTCCGACGCACGCTCGGCCGCGCCCCGTCGGCGAACGAGATGGCGAAGTGCCGCACCTTCCTCACCACAGGCCCCGCGCCCACGCTCGAAATGTGGACGCAGTTGCATCACACCCTCTTCGCCTCGCTAGACTTCCGTTACCTAGAATGAGCCACGCTTTGACCACGCCCGCGCCAGCCGCTACTCTCCGGCCATGACTGCGAATCCCCGGTTCAAGGAGCAATTGCGGACGTCCTTTCGGGCCACGCCACCTTTGGAAAACGGCGCGCGGCTTACGGCGGGCGAATTCCTCCGTCGTCATCGGGGCATGCCGGATGTGAAGAAAGCGGAACTCATCCAAGGAATCGTCCATATGCCCTCCCCAGTCCGTTTCACCCATCACAGCGAGCCCGACAATATCGTGCAAACCTGGCTCGGCACTTACAGCGCCTACACTCCCGGCGTGGCGGTCGGCGGCAACGCGACGGTGAAGCTCGACATCGAGAACGTGCCGCAACCGGACGTGCTGATGTTCATCGAACCGCAACATGGAGGGCGCGCGCGCGTGGATGAGGAAGATTACCTGGTGGGCGCGCCGGAACTCGTCGTCGAGATCGCCGCGAGCACGGCCTCCATCGACATGCACGAAAAGCTCCGGGTTTATCGCCGGCACGGCGTGCGTGAGTATCTGGTCTGGCTTGCGGAGGAGGATCGGATCGTGTGGCACCAGTTTGTCGATGGCGAGACGACGGAGCTGCGTGCGGATGCGCGCGGCCGTCTCGCGAGCCGCGCTTTTCCCGGCCTCGTGCTCGATGTGCGGGCCGCGCTCGCCCGCGATCCCGGCAAGGTGCTCGCGACCTTGCAGAGCGCGATGAAGAGCCGTGCCTACCGTGATTTTTGCACCCAACTCACCGCGCCGAAACGCGCGGGCAAACGCTCGACCCGATGACCCCGATCAACCGCCGATCCGCACTCCAAACCCTAGGCTGTGGCTTCGGCTACCTCGCCCTCGCCGGACTCGCCGCGCAGGAAAAGGCGCGCGCCGTCGCTGCTGCGAATCCGCTCGCCCCTCGCGCCCCGCATTTTCCGCCGCGGGCGAAGCGGATCATCTTCCTCTTCATGTCCGGCGGTGTGAGCCACGTGGATTCCTTCGACTACAAGCCGCGGCTCCTGGAGGACGACGGGAAGATGCTGGACTTCGCCGATCTGCGCAGCCTCGCGAAGACCGGCAAGAGCCCGCAGATGCGCGTGATGAAACCGCTCTGGAACTTTGCGCAGCACGGGCGGAGCGGGCTGTGGGCCTCGGATCTTTTCCCCGAGATGGCGAAGCACGCGGACGATCTCTGCGTGATCCGCTCGATGCACACCGAAGGCATCGCGCACGGCCCAGCGACGCTCTTCCTGCACACGGGCAGCACGAATTTCATCCGTCCGTCGATGGGCGCGTGGGTGAACTACGGGCTCGGCACCGAGAATGAAAACCTGCCGGGCTTCGTGTCGCTGAGCCCCGCGCTCGGCAATGGCGGGCCGCGGAACTACGGCAGCGCCTTTCTCCCCGCCGTGTATCAAGGCACCGCGATCGGCCGCGCGGGAGTGCCGGCGAAGGAATCGAGCATCCGCAATCTTCAGCCCGCGCGTTCGCCGGAGGAGGCGCGGCGGCAGTTCGATCTCCTGCGCGACTTGAATGCCGAGCAACTCCGCGCGAAGCCCGGCGAGAGCGAACTCGAAGCGGTGATCAACAGCTACGAACTCGCGTGGAAAATGCAGAGCGCCGCGCCACCCGTGCTCGATGTGATGGACGAGTCGCCCGAGACGCACGCGCTCTACGGCATCGGCGAAAAGGAGACGGACAACTTTGGCCGCCAGTGCCTCCTGGCGCGGCGCATGTGCGAGTCGGGTGTGCGATTCATCCAGGTGAACTACGCGGACAACTCGAACAACCCCGCGTGGGATCAGCACTCGAATCTGAAGAAGCACGGCGAGCACGCGAAGGCCGTGGACAAGCCCGTCGCCGGCCTGCTCACCGATCTCAAACAGCGCGG
>JBGSYE010000661.1:0-4366 GCA_041751075.1 Chthoniobacteraceae bacterium | reverse complement strand
CCATTCGTGGCTGCTTGAATATCGAGATGGCGCAGGCTGACCCGCTGCACCTGCTGCCCGGCGAGGCGCGAGATTCTCATTCCCGCTCCGGAAAGCCGCATCCCATCGAACAATAAATCCGTGCCGGCCTCGATCCGAATGGCAGCGCCGTTATTGGCGACGCCCTCGATCACGCCGCCCGAAAAGTGAATCTTCGAACAACGCGGACCGCCCGAGTTCACATTGGTCCCGATCTGCGTGATGACGAGTCCGTTGCTGCCCGCGCCCGAGAGGATGCAGTCGTAGAAACCGAGCGTGCGCGAGCCTTTGTCGATCGTCAGGCTGGCATTGCCCGAGTTGAAAACCTGCAACCCGACGTAGCTGCTGTTCTGCACCTCGGCGACGCTGATTCCCACATCCACCGCGTCGCTGACCTTGATGTGCTCAAACATGCACGCCGTCTGGTAGCCCATGGACACAGGATTCAGCGCGATGCTATTCCCGTTCACCGCGAAGTGTCCCGAACGTCCGCGCCGCGGATTGGGCGTGTGCGCGAGGTTATCGCTGAAGGCAATCCCAGAGCCAGCCGAGCCGCAGAGAATGGTCGTGGCCGTGATGCCCGCGCCCATGAGATCGACCTGATCGGGCACCAGCACGCGGCCATTCAGTTTGATGCGCGCCGCCGGAAAACGCACGACCCCGCCCGAGTTGGTCCCCGCAAAGTCCAGCGCCGCCTGGACGGCCGCCGTGTCATCGGTGACTCCGTCCGCGACCGCGCCGAAACTTGTGACGTTCACGTCCACCTCGGCTCGGACAGTGACGGCGGTGACAATGACAGCCAGTGTTAGCAGGATGGATTTCTTCATAAGAGGTTTCATGGGCGATTGGTGATTTCCCTGGCGTAACCGGGCGATCGGTAATTCAAACCGACGGAATCCAGCGGGACGTAGTCTCCCGTCGATGGCCTGCCGGAGTGGATTCTCCCTTCGCTGGAGTCGTTCCAGTTCCGCAGGGCGGGCTTGCCATTAAACGCGGTGGCTTCCACCGGCCAGGTGATGAACGCGCCCGTATCGTCCTGACCGCGCTGCGCGAGCCAGGTGCGATTGCTTTCCGAGTTCGGATACTTGCGTCCGGCGCGGAAATTGTGCTGGAACTCAGACGCGCCGGAGACGGGTTGGAGTTGGATGGAGCCGTTGCTGTCGCGATACGCGCCTTTACGAAAACCGCCGGTCGCGCCCCAGCCGCTGCGGATATGGTGCTGAAACCAGACGGTGCCGTTGTCCACGAACATCTGCCCGGTGGAGTCGCCATACCACGACAGGCCGACGTGGCCCGCGTGCCGGTGGGCCGCGATTTCATCCGGCGTCTCCACGGCTTCGAGATTGATGCGCCGCAGTTTGATCGGCCCTGGAATACTGCCAGCGGGCCGCGACTCGGCGATGAGTTGCAAGCCCTGGTAGCCGGTCTGCCCGCTGAGTCCGTCCACGCTCAGGCTCTTGTAGCCACCGAAGAGCTGGATGATGTCGGGATGATTGCGCAACGGCAGGTTCGCGGCGTATTTGCCCGTGCTGTCGCGGTCGTCGACGCCGCGATGGCGGATGGTGTCGATGCCGATGTTCTGCAAAACGACGTGAGCCTTCGGCGCTTTCGTATCCACGCCCTCGCTGAGCCCGTCGCCCTCCAGGCGGATGCCTTCGAGGAAGACGACGCGCCCGTCCACGACACCGGCCTTCGGGCCGTCGTCAATCAAGATGCCGTGCCGTTCGCCCGGATTGTCGCTGCGGTCGGCGGCGATGCGAACGTGTCCGCCGATCCACACCACATTGCGCCCGCCGCGAATCCGCACTTTTCCCGTAATGATCTCCGGCGCGTTCAGGGGATAGTCTCTCACATTGTCCGGCAGCATGAGGGTGCCGCCCGTCGCTGGAATTACGACGTTCTCAAAGTTTTCCCAGCCCTTCGGCGGCGGCCAGGTCAACGGCTCGACGGCGAAGGAAGGGCTGCCGAGAACGCTAACGAGCGCGAAGATGGTGACGCGGATTTTCACCGAGTGAATTGGCGATCATCCTGCATCTCAAAGAGCGCGGAGCAGCGCGCGATTGGCGGGCCGCTGGTGACGCCCTGGGCGGATTTGTGTTTTCTGGTTCATGAGCTTGCAGAGTTGAGTCATTCACTTCTCCTCCCGATCCGCGCTGCGGCCTGTGTCGAACTCCACGGCGACCTCCTCGATCAGTTCCTTTGGCAGCGGCGTGGGCTGCGTGGCGAGGTGACGTTGGAAAAACGCGTGAGCGTCCTCGAAGAAGCGCTTCGGGGCATCGAGCGTGGCGACCGCGCGGCGGGAGAAACCGTGGTTTTCACCCGCGTAAAGCTTCACCTCCAGCTCCCGGTTTTCCGCCCGCATCTCCGGGATGGTGATCTCGTGGTTGAACTTGTTGATGAGATGAACATCGCCGTGCGCGAGAAAGATCGGGGCGGAGATTTTGCGAATCTTCCCGCGCGTGTAGTCCCGCGCGGCGGCGGTATAGACGGACTTCGGATCGGTCATGCTCGGGCGCCGGTTCTCGCCTGTGCCGACCCGCGCGAAGAGAATGGTGGCCGGTTCCTGCGCGGCGATCGCGCACACGGAGATCGTGGCCGCGATGTCGAAAGCGAGGCTGCCGCCGCCGCTGTCGCCCCACACCACCACGCTTTGCGGATCGACGCCGGGGATGGTCTTGGCGTGCTCGACGATGGCGACGCCGTCCGCGATGGAATTGTCGATCTGGCGGATGGGCCGATACGTGCCCGCGACAGCGACATAACCCGCGGCGAGGAAACGCGACAACGTCTGACCGTGAAGCTCCGCCTCGAGCTGCGCGCGGCTCAACGCCGACGAGCCGCCGTGGAAATACACCACCGCCGGAAAGGGCCCCGCGCCGGGTGGCTTGCGCATGAGCGCGAGCGGTCTCTCACCGTCCTTGCCCTTGACGGCGAGGAGCGTGATCGGACAGGCGTCGCTGGAAACGACCGGCTTGAAAACCGGCGGGCTTTTTGCGCGCTCCGCTGCCGGCGGCGGCGATTTGCGGGCCGCCGAATACCCGCCCGTGGCGCGGTCGAGATATGCCTGATCCTCCGGGCTGAGCGTCTCGCCAGCGTTCCTTTTGCGAAACAGTTCGCGAGCGCGCTGGCGATCGATTTTTTCCTCGCCGGGAGCCGGGGGCGCGGGAAGATCGGCTGCCTCGGCGAGTTCGCAATGCGCGCCGCACATGACGGCCACGGCGAGGGTGGCGATGAAAATATTCATTCGACGCGTTGCCTGGGTCGAGTTCATCTGCGGCCAAGCGGCACCTGCGTCACCAGCGAGTCCTCGATCGGGACGGGCTGGGTCGGCAGGTGCTTTTTGAAGAAGGCGTGCGCGTCATCGAACGCCTTTCGTCCGGCGTCTCCCGTCGCGATGCTGCCGAAGAAGAAACTGTGCGGCTGGCCGGGATAGGTGATGACCTCCACATACTTGCCCGCCTGTTTCAATTCCGGGATGAACACCTCGTTGTTGACCTTGTTGATGGGATGCTGGTCGCCTTGTGCGATGAGGATCGGGCAGGTGATTTTGGCGATCTTCTCGCGAGTGCGCGTTTGCAGCTCGGGAGTATAAAACCTCTTGGGGTCTTCCATCATCTTGTCCAAGTCGCGGCTCTCCGTGCTCAGCAACCCGGTGAACAAGACGGTGGCCGGCTCACCCGCCACGATGGCGGCGAGCGGCGCCTCCCCAGCCACTTCCAGTGCGAGACTGCCGCCGCCGCTGTGGCCGAAAATCACGACGCTCTTTGGGTCCACTGCGGGCAGCTTCTTCACGGCCTCGACGATCGCCAGGCAGTCCGCCATCGAGTCCGGCGATTGCGGATCGCGTTTGCTCCCCCGCCGCAGCGCGCTGACCGTGACGTAACCCGTCGCGAGAAAGCGCGTGTGCTGCTGACCATGCAGCGCATCCGCTTTGGCGCCGTCCACTCCCCGCTCCCGTTCTTTCCTCCCCATCCCCGCGCTCAGCAGGATGACCGCCGGGAACGGCCCCTTGCCCGGCGGCTTGCGGACCACCGCCGTGGCCGTCTGCTGGTCCCGCGTCGGGGCTTCGATGACTTCGAGGGGGCAGGCTTTTTCGGAAACTTCGGGCCGCGTGCTCGGGGCGGCGCTGAGGGTGGCAGTTGCAAGGCCAAATACCGGCCAGGCGATGGCAAGGAGGAGATACTGTTTCATGGCGATTCGGAGGGTTTGAGGTGCTCGTGCAAATTCCGGATCACGCGCGCGAGGCCCGCGCGCAGCGCACGCGCCTCCGCGGCGGTGAACCCATCCTGGAGGACATTCTCGAGCCGGGCCACCAGCACTCGGGCGCGCGGCTCCAAGCTGCGCCCCG
>JBGSYE010000660.1:0-3863 GCA_041751075.1 Chthoniobacteraceae bacterium | reverse complement strand
AAGGTGTCCCGGTTTCAAGCCCCCTTAATTTTTCTACGGTCTCTTTCTACGGTCGGGGGTTTTTTTGGCGTAAATCCATGCAAAGGGACGCAAGGCGTCGAAAAGCGCTATGATGCGCAACGCCTTGACAGGAGGCGAGTTCGACACGCCATGAAAACGGGCGCAAACCGCTGAAAATCAACGTCTTTCAATTAGAAATCCGCTGCTCTATCCACTGAGCTACGGGCGCCTGAAAACCTCGAAACCGCCCCCGCCGGCGACGCCGATCCACCCGCTTTCGGCCACCCTATTTCGCGCTCATCAAACTCGATCGCAAGCACATAAGCGGCAGGCTGCCGCAGGCAGGGCGAAGCCCGAAGGAGCGGGAGCGACTGACGTCAAACCAGCCAAGGAGTGGTCGCCCTGGCACCTGGTGACCAGCGGCGTCACGGCCTGCCCAAATTTATCCGCCTAAAGATTGGGTGTGCCGGCGACGACGATCGAAGCTTGGCGGAACATGCGACGACCTGAGTTTGATCGAGCTATCACAAAAGCACGTTTACGATCGAGTTCCTGAGTCGGTATGGTCGGTGAGACTCCAACAAACGGAATTTGCCGATAAAGCGCCACACTTGCGCGCCAGGCATGACTTGACTCGTGTTCGACTGGACGCAGTTCCTGGTTTTTACCAACCACACTCCCAGACAATGCTCGTCCAACACCCATCGATTGCTCATCGCGGTTTCTCGACTCATCCTTTCTCCCTGATTGGCCGACTGATCGCCTTCGTCATCCTCGCCGGGGTGATGGGAGTTTCGGCCGCGCCGTCGGCCCCCATCGAGATCGGTATCCGCGACGAGTCGCTCAATCCGGTGCGGGCCGCATTGTTCGGCCAATTCATGGAGCGGGCAAGCTGGGGCGAGCCGGGGCCGGAGGCGGCGTTCGTTCCCGAGCCGCCTTACCTGCAACCCAAGGCGCTGGCGCTGCTCGAGTCCATGCGCATCCCGCTCATCCGATTCCCCGGAGGGACGGACATCGACTTCATCGATTGGCGGGATCTGATCGACAACGCCGCCGGGCGCGACGACCCATCCCGTCCCGTGACCACCCGGAGGGAGGGGGATACGATCACCAACCGATTCGGCTTCGACGAATACTTCGCCGTCCGCGACCGGCTCGAATGCGAGACCATGCTGGTGCTCAATCTGCTCGACGCCACGGCGAAGCGAAAGCCGCTCCACCAAGCGGCCCTCGATGCCGTCGGACTGATCGCCTACACCAACGCCGCCATCGGCGCGAAGCTGCCGGCGGGAATGCCCGACTGGCCCGCAGCGCGCGCCCTCAACGGCCACCCAAAGCCCTACGGCGTGCAATACGTCCAGATCGGCAACGAGCTCTGGCACGGGGAGAGCAAGATCGAGGCGATAAAAAAGGGATCGCCCGGCGCGACCGACAAGGAGATCGCCGACTGGATCACCGAGTGCGTGCGGGAATACGTCCGCGTGATCCGCGAAGTGGACCCGGACATTGTGATCGCGATCGACGACAAGTGCGTCTTCGGCGCCCACGAGATTTATCTGGCCGATCCCCTTGTGCGGCGGGAGGTCGGGATGGCCACCTACCATGTTTACGGCCCCTGGCGCGCGGAGAAAGTCGAGACCGAAAAAGGTGATATTTCTGCGGCTGACTTGTCCGCCGAAGATTGGTGGGCCGCCTGGACCAGCACTCCGGGAAAACCGAACGCCGAGGGGCTGGTGGACGCGCTTCCGAAGGAAACGCGCGACGCCATCGCGCTCGGCTACAAGATCGGCGTCACCGAGTGGAACTGGAACGGTTGGTTTCATCAAAAGCCCGATCCCGCGCCTCCCCTTGAGTTTCCGCTCGCATCGGGCCTCGGGGCCGCCGCCTACCTCCACAATCTCATGCGGCACGGCGGGGAGGTCGTGCTGGCCACACAATCCATGCTCATCGGGCGGAAGTGGGGGATCACCGCAGTGCGGGTAGATCCGGAGGGCATCGTCGATCCCTACTTTTTTCCCCAGGGGCAGGTGACGGGATTCTACAGCCGCCACCACGGAGACGAGCGCCTCGCGATCCTCACCTCGAAAATTCCGCTCGTCTGCGTCAAAGTCGAGGGGCACCCGGGTTCCCCGGGGGGAGCGCTGGTCGATCCGGTGGCCACGCGCCGGGGAGACCGGATCTTTCTCCACCTCGTCCACCGCGGATTGCGCGACGCGACCCCGGTGCGGGTGCGGCTGCCCGACGGGTGGGAGGTGAAGGGAACGGCAACACTGCGGACTCTCGCGGGCGATCCGTTCGAAAGCGCCAAGGATCGCGGACCGCAGAGCGTCTTCACGGAAACCGCGACGCCGGTCGATCTCGGCGAGCCGATCGAACTGCCTCCCGCGTCCGTGTCTGTGCTGGAAATCCCGGCGCCCCGCCCGTCCGGACCGTAGCTTCAGTCGCTTCACCCAGCGCGATTTCGGGGGATGTGGTCGAATGCGTTGCTGGACGCAGGCAGCGGAGGTGAGGGTGCCTTCGGGTGTGTTGAGCGCGAGTCGGTGAGGAGGGCGAGGGCGCTGCATCCCGGGTGTCCGAGGAGGCGTGGTCGGTGAGGAGTGAGCCATCCTCGCGTGCGACCCACCCGTTGGCGAAGACGTTCGACACGTCGCCGACACGCTCGTCCGCGAAGGGAGCGATGAAGCTCCCGCCGGGGTGCGCAAGGGCGCGGCACCCTGGCCGTTCTTGGATTCGGTTTCCGGGAGGACGACACGCTTGCTGAGATTGTCACCGCCTGGCCGAAGATGAGAGAATTTCCCTCGGCTGGTTTCGTGCGCGTGGTATGGGAAAACTCGGTGCGAGAGGCTCCCGCAAAACTCCTGGATGTGATCGCGCTGCTGGATAATCAGCCGGCGCTCGAGCTCGTGCCCGGTCAGGTCGGGACGATTGTCGAGGTGATGGCTCCCGGCGTGTTCGAGGTGGAGTCGAGGCCGAGCTTCTGACAGAACTTCACGCTCTCCGGCTCGCCGCAACCGAGTGGAACTAGATCCGGGCGTGACTGGCGGCCGAGGTCGCGCGCCATCTTCATGAGACGGTCGACGCCGTGCCGATCGAGGGTGGCGAATGGGTTGTTCGAGACGATGCACGACCTCGCTCGGCGCAGTTTCCACCCCTTCGGCAAAACTTTTCCTCACGAGCCGTCGACGGAACCACAGCCGCCCGCCGGAAGCGTGACAACCCGCTGGAAGCCCTAGTTTCCGATGGCTTCGAGCGGCTGCCGCCAGTAAATTTGGCGTCGTGGAAAGTGCCTGCCACAAACAGAAAAGCTTCGCGGAAGCGACTGCGCGCGAAATCCGGGAGGCCCGCGCCATGACGCCAGCCGAGCGGGTGCGCATCGCCCGCGAGCTGCGGCGGCGCGCCTTTCCCAAGGACGCTCCCGACGTGCGCGCATGCCATCGCGCACGATAGACAGCTCGGCCTTTTCGGCCGACATCATCGAGTTCATCGGCCATCTCCAGAATCAGCGCGTGCGTTACGTGGTCGTGGGTGGCGAGGCCGTCATCTTCCACGGCTACCCGCGGCTCACGGGCGACATCGCCCTTTTCTACGAAGCCACCGTCGCCAACGCGCGGCGTCTGATGAGGCCCTCGTCAATGTTTTACCTTAACAGGCCCTAGTAGAGATCGACTTCGCGCCGCGCCAGATCCCAGTTAGCCAATCCGGGGATGCGCGCGGAATCCCGATCCCAGCGCACTTCGTCGATGAAGCTGACCATCGGCACTGGAACACTGCCGCAACTCTCTCCGGCAACGGTATAGATAGTGATCTTGCCTGCCTTGTCGCCACTTTGTCCGGGTAGCTTCGGAAGGACGTTTCCGAGCGTC
>JBGSYE010000659.1:0-2906 GCA_041751075.1 Chthoniobacteraceae bacterium | reverse complement strand
GCCGCGCGGAACCCGAGCCAGGCAGCACCCAGGCGCTGGATTGCGCGAGCGGGCTGGGGACGGCGTGCCACGTCACCGGCGCCTTCGGGCTCGTCGCGGCGGGCGAGATTGTGCGGTGCCTCGTGGAGCGAGCGTGCCTTTGAGGCCGCTCGCTATCTCTTGCCCGGGAAATAGCGAGTGGCCTTCGAGGCACACTCGCTCTACTTCACCCGCGCAGCTTATTGGCGATGTCCAGGAGCGCGGTGTTCAGCGCTTCGAGCGTGAAGGGTTTGGTGAGCACCGTCGCATTTACCCGCTGAAAGAAGCTCTGCACCTTCGGGTCATTCTGAAAGCCGGTGATGAAGAGAAAGCGCAGGCGCGCTGCGGGCCGGATGCGCGAGACCGCCCAGTAAAACATTTCGCCATTCACCTGGGGCATCATCATGTCGCAGACGATCACATCGAAGGGATCCTTCAGGATTTCCCGCAAGCCCTCCGCGCCGTCGCGGACCGGGGTTACTTCGTAAAAGCGGGAGACGAGAAAGTCGTTCATCACTTCGCGAAACTCATCGTCATCCTCGAGGAGGAGCACGCGCTGCCGGGCGATGATCGTCGGCGCCGGCGCGGTTTTCACCACGACGGATGGACTTGCGGGCTCGGATTCAGGCTCGATGCAGACCGTGTCGGAAGTTGTGGGAGCGTAGTGCATGGCGGAGGTCTGTCGGGAGAGCAGCGCAGGTGCCACGTCCCCCGGTTCGTCTGCGGGCAGGAAAGGTTCGCCGAACGTCCGAGGGCGATCGATGCAGGCTAGACGGAGCCCAGGTGCGCCATGATTCGCGCCGAGTATCGCGTGTTCAGCCAGGCGATCAGCGCCGTGAAATCGGACTGCGCTCCGGCTTCCGCAGCATGGGTCGTCTTGAGGCGCAGCCGCTTTGCAAACGCGCTGCGATGCACTGGGATCAGCTCGCAATCCGGATCGCCAGCGAGCCCCACGCGGAGCTGGAAGCGCCGCTTCCCGCCGACGCGCACCTGCTCCACGCAGAATCGATAGTTGAACCAGACATCTTCCTGTTGCACTCGGCGATACCGACTCGCCGGGCGGGGAAAGCTTAGCCGGAACGATGGATTTGGGTTTTGCCACGGATGGACACGGATCAAACACGGATGCGGAAAGGCCACGAGTTTGAAGGCCAGTCTGCAGGCGACCGATAGGTGCAATACTTGCGCAGCCTCATTTTCACCGCCAAATCGGAATTCCATCCGTGTTCCGTCCGTGTCCATCCGTGGCTCAATCGAGCCGGTCCGGCTAGAAGCGTGTCATGCACTTTGCCGTCCGGCCCGCGACCACGCAGCGTGGTGTAGGGCAGCCGTGCCGCTTGCGGAGCCTCCGGGCTGGCGATAGAAGAGCACTTCCTTCATGCCCGAGACCCTCGCGACCATCGCTCCGACGGACCTGCCGCCATCGGCGCCGTTGCCGGAGCTTCCTCCGATCCGCGTCCGGGCAAAGTTCTTTTTCGACGGCGAGCAGAAGTGGTTCATCAAGGGTGTGACCTACGGGCCGTTCGCGCCGGATGCGGCCGGCGATTTCGTCGGCGATCCGGAGAAGGCGCGGAAGGATTTCGCGCTCATGCGGGAGCTGGGGATCAATCTCCTGCGCATCTACCACATCCCGCCGAGGTGGTTTCTCGATCTGGCGCGGGCCTTCGAGCTGCGGGTGCTGATCTCGATCCCGTGGGCCGAGCACATCGAGTTTCTGAATCAGCCGGCGATGCGGCGGCAGATCCTCGAAACGATCCGCGAAGGGGTGGCGAAGAATCGCGGCCACGATGCGATCTTCGCCTATCTCGTGGGCAACGAGATCCCGACGACGATGGTGCGCTGGCTCGGCGCGCGGCGGGTGGTCGAGTTTGTCGAGCGGCTCATCCGCGTAGCGCGGCAGACCGATCCGCGACCGCTGTACAGCTACGCGAGTTATCCGCCCACGGAGTATTTGCTCCCGGCGAATGTCGATTTCTGTTCCTTCAACGTCTATCTCGAGCGGCAGCTCGATTTTGAGAAGTACCTCGCTCGGTTGCAGAATCTCGCGGACGATCGGCCGCTGATCTTTGGCGAGTTCGGCCTCGATACCATCCGCAAGACCGAGGAGCAGCAGGCCGAGGTGCTGACGTGGCATCTGGAGAGCGTGGTGCGCGGCGGCGCGGCGGGGACGATCTTCTTTGCGTGGACGGATGAATGGTTCACCGGCGGCCACGACATCACGGACTGGGCTTTTGGCTTGGTGACGCGCGATCGTCAGCCGAAGAAGGCCTTTCTCGCGCTGAAGGAATACCTGAACTGCGAGGGTTCGGTCGCGCAACGGGTGAAGCTGCCTCGGTATCCGAAGGTGAGCGTGATCGTGTGCTCGTACAATGGCGGGCAGACCCTGCGCGACTGTCTGGAGTCGCTCGATCGCGTGGAGTATTCGGATTTCGAGATCGTGCTCGTGGACGACGGCTCGAAGGACGACACGCAGCAGCTCGTGGAGAGCTGGCTGGCGGCGCGGAGCGATTCCTCATCATCATCATCCTCATCTTCATCTTCATCATCAATCCCGGCAGTTAGAGGTGAGGATGAAGATGAAGATGAGGATGAAGATGATGAGAAGAAGAAGCTCCCCGGCTTCATCAGCCTGGTGCAGTCGAATATGGGCCTGAGCCACGCTCGCAATGCCGGGGCGCACGCGGCGACGGGTGAGGTCTTCGCCTACACCGACAGCGACTGCATGGCCGATCCCGACTGGCTTTACTATCTCGTGGGGACGCTGATCAGCGGAGACTACGTCGGCGTGGGGGGCCCCAACATCCCACCGCCGGCGGCGAGTTGGGTGCAGGCGGCGGTGGCGGCGGCGCCCGGCGGGCCGAGCCATGTGCTGCTCACGGACGTCGTCG